>JAURQB010000109.1 GCA_030836365.1 Bdellovibrionota bacterium
CAACTGATAATATGTGAGCCCACCCACTGTGGACGACATTCGGTTTTCCCGTTTTACATTTTTCTATTCGATTGGGTCTAATATAAAATGGGTCGCGATCTGGAGGGTTATAGTATAGCTCGATAGCATAGAGATACCACTGATCTGGAGTGAGATCCCTAATGGGGACGGTTGGGTTATCGTCCTTAATAATCCATCCAGAGTCTTCAAGAATACCTGGTGTTTCAAGCCTGGGGGATTCGTCAGGTGTGTGATGTAAAACAATTCTTTTCCATGGGTTGTTGGAATAAGTCTCACTAACCCCAAGATCATTTGATTTCACGAAACTTGTATCTTGCTCCACTAGATTATAATCTATCAAGTTGCCGCTTTGAATGATTCCAAAATCATCTTCTTCTCCAAGGTATCCCAATTCACTAGGTTCTCGGTATTCTTTATAATAAATCCTTGCCTCGTGAAATGTTCCTTCAGTTGGAAGATCGAAATTAACGTTAAACGATGTAGATGAAGAGTTACAATTTCCAATATTAGGCCCATTAAATACGGGGGGAGTAAAATGAAAATTAAAACATTTAAATTTTAAATCTTCAGTGCTAGTAGTTTTTCCAACTCTGTTTTCACCGAGTTGATCTGACTCCTTTAAGCCGATGGCAAAACAATAAGCATTCGACTCTTGAGGATTGTTACCTGCAACTAGATTTGAAACGGTTAGTTCTGTGAGAGATGTATTATTTAGCAGGAACCTGTTTGCAATACGTGGGATAAGGTATCCCGTGTCAGTCTCAGTATTGATATCTGAATTAAAAACCTCTTGAATCGGTCCGTTATTGAGTTTATAAAAAATTCGATACTCATTAAAAATTCCGGAACTCGTGTCTGGCAACTGCCAATTCATTGACAGCGAGGCGAGTGAGCCCGTTGAGTAGACACTCGATATTCCATTAAAAGGTGCCAACGGCGGAGAAGTTTTACCGATACCTTCAAGCCCAGCCTCATACCCTTGTATAGTCGCTCCATCGCACATTTTAATTGCGGCAACTTTAAAATAATAAGTTTTGTGAGACTGAAGGCCTTGAACGCGAAAAGAGTCAACAACACCTGTTATATCAAGATCAATTGAGCCTTTCAGGTTCAAACTATTTTGAATATCAAATTGGGATGGGATCTCATCTTCAAATGCCCATATACGATATTGGTTACAACCACGACAAGGGTTAAATTTGACAATTGCTTCAGAGTACCCCGCAATACTTGGAGGGATTTGAACCTGTGCAATTCCGTCAAAGCTTACATCTTCTTCTGCTGGGACTGAGAATTGTAAAATATGATAATTCTGATCAACAACACGACCATTGCGCTCTTCTACAATTTCTGTCGCAGACCTAACCGCCATGAAGTATGTTTGTCCACTTTCAAGACCATCTAGGTCAAAGGTTGTTGAATTAATATTTGTTACAGTCGCGTCTGGTATGGCTCCGTTCATTTCGAGTCTTTCAAGTAAATTGTTTTCAGAAGTATCCCAATAGATGTAATACCCTGTTGGTGAATAGGAAGATATTCTGGCGATTTCTTTGTTTATCGTGTCTTCAAAATCTGCATATGTGGAGTATGAAATTTCTTGAGTTAATACAAGCTGAAATTTTTCTTCCTTAGATGTATTTAGTCTATTTATTGTCTGGGTGAGTTCGTCAGACCTTGTGGCAATACTCCAACCGAGTTTTGCACCAGACTCTCTCGCGCAGCCCTGTCTCTCTTCAACCGTTTTTATGCCATCAAATTTGGGAAAATAGTAATTGTAAGTACAAAGCTTAAAATAGCTTTGAGGATTAAGTTTTGTGTTGTTATTAATGTCTCGCGCGATGATGTTGTAAATACCACAATTTCCAGTCTCGCCAATGTCTACAGTAACAACAAATTCACCATTACTATTTAATTTTAAACCCGCATCCGGAAATGATGCGACTGGTGGGCTATTTCCTGCAATATCGTCTTTTACAATTTCATACATGTAGATAATGTCTGTTTTTCCCGTTTCGAAATCTTCTTGAGGAGGAATTGCAGGATAAGATTCATCTCCTATGGTTACGGTTACAGGTGGAAACCAGATGGTTACTTTTGTATCAGACGTAGCTTGTATTTTACTGATTCCACTGAATGAAAAATCTGGTTCGAGCTCTGTAAAGGAGCCACCTTCACTGGTCGCATTAATTGTAGAGGAGTCATTTGCAGAGTCATCTTCTTCTTGGTTTGTATCATCTCCAGAAGATGGAGGAGGTGGATTACCATCACTAGTGATTTCAGTCTGGTCTTTGTTCTCTGGATCTTCTTTTATTTCACCTACACAACCAATCATTGTGATTGATATTAGGTAAATCAGAAAAGAGAACTTTTTATGCATGATTAAAATCTCCCTCACTAAAGCAGAAAATTAAATTTTCCAATACTCAATCTTAACACTCAACTATATCGGGATTCTTTAGCTAACCCTTTAAAAAATTGTTATCAGGTTTACTTAACTTAAAATTAATAACTTAGCTCTAGGGCTTGAGGTGATTCCAGATACTTGACCCTGTGTAAATAAACTACTGTTTTACGGAGAATTTGTTTATCAAATTAATAACTTAGTGTGTAGAAGGTGAAAATGCCTATAAAAATCGCATGCAATGGTATAAATGATGGATTTCATAAACAACTAAGCGTGGAGTACTCTGATTGAACTTGAAAGGTCGATTAAAACATATCTCGGATGTCTTTAATATAAAGGATTATGACTTTATTATTGATACGTGTTGTGATCACGGCCACTTGGGTTTAGCATTGTCGAAAAAATCATCTTTGGCGAATATCATTTTGATTGATATAAATCAGGGAATTATCCATCGACTCAATAAAAATAAATTACCTAAAAATGTGAAAACACTTTGTCTCGATGCTCAGTTGTATGAACTGGAAAAAGGTAAAAGCCTCGTCATTGTCGCAGGTGTTGGTGGAGAGCTTGCGGTTAAAATTATTAGTTCAATAATGAATAAAAAACACGTGGGATGTGAAGTTGATTTTATTATTGCCGCCAATAATAAAAATCATCTTGTGAGAGATAAATTACAATCTCTGGATTACAGAAGTTTTAGGGAAAACTTGATATTTGATGGTGGAATTGGATATGAAGTAATATTTTCTAAGTTTATGAAGGGAAAGGATTTTGACTCTGTCGGAAAGCAGATGTTTGATCAAAAAAATGAGGAACATCTTTTTTTTGCGAAAAAAAAATGGGAATTATATCAGGTAAAAAGTCGGTATCAACCGAATTATGAAAACATCTATCAAGAATATGAAGGATTACTTCAAAGCTTTGATCTCGATTGATGTTTCAGCTATTAAATCATTAAAGTGAATAAATTTGCCATCACTCATTTTTACGACATGGTAGGTAAATTTTTGATCAAAAATAAAACCATTTAAAGCAGAGTTAATAATCTCATTTTTATTAAGTTCTTTGCCACTAGCCCCTCCTTCTAGCGCAATTATTGATGCTTGGAGATAGTCAATTTCAATGCATGGACACAAAAGACAACCGCTTCTTTTAAGTGCTTCGTACCTGTGATGTCCATCAATAATCATCTTCGATTTTAAATCAATCACCACTGGACGAAGTTGGTAGATATTGTTGTGGAATAACTTTTGAATGATTTCTACTTTCTCAAGAAAAACCTTCTCGTGTGGTTTTAAGTGATGTATCTCAATCAGTTTTATTTGAAGTTCAGCTAATTTCATATTTTTACTGTCATAATTTTTTTATCTCATTTTGTCGATATGAGATTATGAAAATCTACTTTTTTTGCTTATGTTTTGTTATATCGACTACTCCAACTGTTGGATTTAGTATTTCTTCGGAGCAAAAATCAACAATGATAGAGGAATGCGTGAAGGAGTTCGGCTACACTGAGGTTAAATGTGAAGAGTGGCTAAATAAAGAGTCTGATCGGGAAGAACTTGAGCAGCTTGGAGATGATGGTCAAAATGTAGAAAGCGTTACTGTCGATGCAGCGACGACAGCATTATTATTTATTAGTATTATTGCCTCTATTATTTCTTCTGTAAAAGATTCAAAATTAAGGCCATCTGGTATTGTTTCAATAGTGATTGGAGTTCTTGTCGGAGTTTCATGGATTGTCTTTTCCATTACTCAGTGGGCGAAAATGTCCAAACACAAAAAAGAGGTTAAGGATAAATATGGTGATAGTTTAACTTTAACTAAAACAACAGATGAAAATTATGCCGAGCTTCAGACTAAGGTGATGGACGAATATATTGATGATTTAAAAAACCAAATTGAGGTTCATGAAGTTAGAAGAGCTGGAGCTAGGGCGGGAGTTATTGGATTTGCTATTCCGCTTCTTATCTCAGCGATAGAATTAGTTCTTTGCGTAGTACCGTATACGTCTACCTTTGCCACTGCTCGTGGTTGGTGCTCTGACCCATCAAGCGCGGCTAGCAATATTAATTCAAAAAGACCGAGGATTTTAAGTTTTTTATTTCCAAGCTCATACGCAGGTAGTTCTGATATTGAGGTTTCTGATGAAGGTAAGAAAAATGTTTTGACAGGTCTTCAAAAGTTTTTAGGAGTGTTGGGGGCGGTTGCTTTAGTACCAATTTTGAGCCTTGTAAAAGGCAAGAATTTATTAAAAGTAAGTGTCTTCACCAGGTGTGTTGCTTATGGTGTTGATGTTGCGATAATGGTAATTCAATCAAGTTATCAACAAAAAATTATCGACGAACTAAATACACGTATTGATGACATAGAGCTACTAAAGGAGCAATTGCTTCAAGAGCTTGATGGGAGTGCTAATCTCAGCGGGGGATCTATTCCTGGACAAGAGATTAGTCCTTCATTGAGTTTGTCAGGTGAAGGAAGTGATGGAAATTTTTATCAAAATAATTGCGTCGATCAAAAAGAGGGTGAAATTATTACTGATCCAGGGTGTAAGAGCGAGGAAAAAATAAGTTTATCCAATGGATTAAGTCCTACAAATCCATTCACAGATCTAATAGATGTAGAAGGAGTAAATACCAATCCAATAGAAACGGTCAAAGCTGCTGAGCGGCTACTTAATGAAAAAATATCTCCAGATGAAGCATTTAAATCTCTCGGAGTAAACGATGGTGCTTTAATGGAGCGACTCACTAAAGATTTATTAAAAAAGGCAGTGGAGAAAAAACCTGATCTATTTGGAAAGGGTGGGTCATTTGATCAAGCTGTTGAGAACGAGTTTATCAAACAGTTAAAGCAAGTAGCAGCGCTTGTAGATAAACTAAGTCCTGAGCAAAAAACAGCACTTGGTAACATGACGGAAATTTCTTCAGAAGAAATAAATAATAAGAAGGAAAAAAACTCTTTTGTCGATGCATTAAATAGGAAAAAGAACAGAAACGATTTACCATCTGTAAATTTGCCAAAGTTAAAAATAGGGAACTTGCGTGGAGGTGGTGAAGCGTCTCAAAGAGAAAGTATTTCAAGCAATACCGCACCTATTTTAAAAAAATACAAATTCGATGAAAAAGATATTAACGAGAATGAAAAAGCGTCTCTTTGGCAGCTATTACGTCATCGCTATATGAAGTCTGGTTATCCTCGATTGTTTAATTTAGATAAGTAAGATGGCGGTTCCAAAGGGATTCGAACCCCTGACTGCGCTTTAGGAAAGCGCTGTTATATCCGATTTAACTATGGAACCTTTTCATTTGTTTAACATTATATTATTTTAGAATGAATATTCAAAAATATTCTTCAGGAGCCTTATTTTGATAAGAGCACTTATTGACCTATATATTCTCTTACTAGTCGTCGACGTCATTATTAGCTATATCCCACAAATAAGAAATCACCAAATTTGTTTGCAAATTAAAAAACTCGCAAACTATTCTTGCGGGCCTGTCAGAAAAATATTACCGAAAAATCAGCCTTTTGATTTTTCGGCCATTGCGGTTATTTTTGCACTCAACCTCATCAAAGTGCTGTGGTGATCGAGATCGTCCTGTTGAATATGTAGTACTACTTATAATTCTCGCCATTTGCTCAAAATAAAAATGTCGCTTATCATAGTAATAACTCAATAAATTTTTTGGAGTGTAAATGGACTTCTCTAAACTTTCTGAAGAAACAATGGAACTTTCTGCAAAGATCGGCCCGAGACAGCAAAAATTGTTATTTGATCAAGAATTTTATGATGATGAAGTTACATTTCACAAAGCTGATGATGCCGTATTTGATGAGAATGATCATTCTCATGAAAACGTCACCATTCCGACAAAACATGACCAAGGGCCGGGAATTGCCTTTTTTGTTGATATTGGAAGTGGATCCTTTTGTGTAAGAGGTCTTCCAGTCGTGGAGAATAATTTATCCAAAGAGGATTTGGTCTCTTTAAATAAACATTTTGAAAAAGCGTCTGATATACAGTTTTTTCCCTGTGAATCAATTGAGGTAGCCGAGGTTATTTCTGAGCAAATGATTAATCGTCGCTATCCACTCGAGGATAATGGCCTGGTAAATATTTCGGATCCAGGAGCTACTTGGTTGATTAAATACGATGATCACTCGCTCGCTTTGTACTTTAAATCAATAAACGTCGCAGATAGAGCGATTGAAAATATTGGCGCCATTGGAGATCCTCAAATTTTTAGGTTTTGGTGGTCGAAAATCTCATCACAAATGCACCAATCAATTGGTTTATCCATTGAAGAAGATGAGAAAGGCTGTCAAATGATTCTTCGCGATCACAATAATGAATTAGCAGTAGAATATTTTCAAATGATGTTGAAAGTGCTGCTTCTCGGGGAGTTTAGCCTTCTAGAGGGTTATTTTGACAATATTTTTGAGCAGCAAAATATCAATACTTTTTTAAATGAATTATCTCACTCAAGGCGATTTTGGTTAAAAATAGAAGAAATTCTTGTTAACTCCTAATTTCATTTTGCTAAAGAACGTCAACGCTTGTTTGATTTAATTTCAATGGTATAATTACTATTAGAAGATGACATAGGATGTGTCATTAATAGCGAACAGGATGTTTGTTTTGGAATTTGCTAATAAAAATACAGGTGGTGCTGTTTCCTCAAGTGATAGACTAAGAAAAGCAATTGAGAGAAATAGGGCCAAGGTCTCCAGACAAAACGCAAGAGTTGTCCCAGGTAAATCAACAACGGAAAATTCAAGTCTCTCGGAGAGACTCGCAAGACTAAAAGAAAAAAGAGCTCAGGTAACGGCCGCAAGAGTTGCCTCTCCTGGCGCAAGGCCAGTATCTCGTTTTTCCGCTGCTGAAAATAGAAGTGATCCGACAATTGCCTCAAAAATAGAAATATTGAAGGCCAGGCGACAATCCTTAGCGGCACAACAAGGCACAAGTGCGATAAATACATCTGCTAGTAAGTCAAGATTCAGTTTTGGCAAAAACTCTGATACTTCGACTTCATCTGAAGCGAGAACAACTAGCAAAGTGGTAAAAAAATCACCTGGACTGGGTGAAAAAATTGTCGAGAAAAATTTTTCATTTTTTGATCGTTTTTTTTCAACGGCCATTAAGGCGTTACTCGCGAAAACACTCAGGGTAAGTATTTGGCTTCTAAACCTGGCGTTTTTAGGAGTCGTGATATTCGGAGATCGCGGGGTGGTTGATTACGTATCCAGACATGGAAATTTAGTTAAAAAAGAAAATCGTCTTCAATTTTTACTAAAAGAGAATGATGAAATTCGATTTCAAATACAACGCATCAATACTGAATCAACCTACCAGCGCCAGGTCATTCGTGATTATCTTGGTTATATTGCAAAAGATGAATATTTGATTATTTTTGCGGAAAACCAGGGGGATGGTGTTTAATCCACTTAAATTGGTCACCAACCTTAATTGGATTAGGGCTTGATACGTCCGCTTTAATCTCAAGAACAAATCTCGCCTTTATTGGTTTTGCTCTGAAAATAGCGTGCTCTTTTTCAGAGGTTCCTTCATGGTGAGGGGCCCGCTCGATCACGTGAAGGACTTTTAAATCTTTATTCAGGTAAATAATAGTTAAGTCAAAATACGTGTCTGGCATCCAAAAGTATCTTTCTGATGTTGTGGGAAAATAAAAAAACAACCCCTGATGATTGGCCACTTGCTCTGCTTTTATTCCACTAAAACCCTTGGCCAATTCTTCTGGAGTTTTGAGTAATTTTACTTGGTAAATTTGTTCGCTTTCATGCTGAATATAGTAGCTTTTACTTGAGGGGGAGATGAAATTGTTGTATTTTGGTGCGGCTTTATCCTGCTCTTTTGCTTGGGCGAAAAATCCGATGTGAATGATGCA
>JAURQB010000110.1 GCA_030836365.1 Bdellovibrionota bacterium
CGGTTAAAGTCACCAATAACACCATTTACTCCTTGGGCGCTAACCTCAAGAGGAGTAGAGAAGACAATTAAAGACTACGTGAACTGCGCGCATCTTGCTCAACAAGCGGGCTATGATGGAGTAGAGGTTATGGGGTCAGAAGGTTATCTTATCAATCAATTTATTGTGGCGAAAACAAATAAGCGAAAGGATAAGTGGGGGGGAGAGTATCAAAATCGTATTCAGTTTCCTATTGAGATTGTCAGGCGAATTCGAGAAAAAGTAGGGCCTAAGTTTATTATCATCTATCGACTATCGATGCTTGATTTGGTTGAAGGCGGATCAAACTGGGAAGAAGTTGTTATGCTGGCCAAAGAAATCGAAAAAGCGGGCGCGACGATCATTAATACAGGAATCGGTTGGCATGAGGCGCGAATTCCAACCATTGCGACAATGGTTCCAAGGGGCGGTTTTAGTTGGGTCACTAAAAAATTAAAGGGAGAGGTAAGTATTCCTCTCGTGACGACCAATAGAATAAATACTCCTGAGGTCGCGAATCAAATTATTAAAGATGGACACGCGGACATGGTGAGTATGGCGCGCCCAATGCTTGCTGATCCGGACTTTATGAATAAAGCAAAAGCTGGTCTTGCCTCAGAAATTAATACCTGTATCGGCTGCAATCAAGCTTGTTTAGATCACGTGTTTAAGGGGGAAATTGCCAGTTGTTTAGTGAACCCATATGCTTGTTTTGAAACCGAACTAAACTCCAAAAAAACAGTACTTCCCAAAAAAGTTGCCATCATTGGGGCAGGCCCTTCTGGAATATCTTGTGCCATTGAGGCAGGAAAACTCGGCCATGAAGTTCATTTGTACGAGAAAAATAAGGTAATTGGTGGGCAGTTTAATTTGGCAAAAATTATACCTGGTAAAGAAGAGTTTCATGAAACGATACGCTATTTTGAAGTGATGCTTAAAAAATATGGTGTTCACCAACATCTTCATACTGAAGTAGACGTAGAGATGATTAAAAGTGGTGGTTTTGATGAAGTGGTTATTAGCTCTGGTATTAAGCCGCGTAAGCTTGACTTAGAAGGTACTGATCTGCCTCATGTTTTTAATTATATGGAGGCATTAAATAATCCCGAAAGTATAGGCCCGCGAGTTGCCATTATTGGGGCGGGGGGAATTGGTTTTGATGTGGCAGAAACGCTCATTCATCCATCCTCTGCTAACGGGCCGGAAGTAAATTCTTTTCTTAAAGAGTGGTCGATTGATAAAAAAAATGAAGAGCGGGGCGGCTTATTGCAGAATAATAGCGAGCAATTTCATGTTGATCGAAGTGTGACTTTAATGCAAAGAAAAGAAACGAAGCTTGGAGCAAGTTTAGGCAAGACAACAGGATGGATCCACCGCCTGAGTCTAAAAAAAGCTGGCGTCAATATGCTTAAGGGTGTTGAATATCAAAAAATATCAGAAGAAGGTGTTCATATTATTCGAAATGGAAAGGAAGAGTTAATTGAGGCTGATTCAGTTATTGTATGCGCTGGCCAATTATCGAACTCCGATTTGTTTGCTAAGCTTGAGTCTCTCGGCCATAAAAATATTCACTTAATTGGTGGAGCAAAAGTCGCGATGGAAATTGATGCGAAAAAAGCAATCAGAGATGGCGTTAAAGTTGCCTTGTCTTTGTAGCACTTGTTCCATTTTCTAATTTTTCGCGCTCTCTTTTAAGTTGTGCTAATTGAATTTCAATTTTATCTAAGATTGGTAAATACTTTTTTTCATTTTCACTAATGATATGTTCAACTTTTCTAAGCTTGCTTGCCGTTTCTAAAATTGTTTGTTCCATGATTTGTTGGTTTTTTTTTAGTAGATTAATTTTTTTAGGAAAATTCTTTTTATCCTCAACTACCGCATCAATTTTAATTTTTATCTCTTCTAAGTTTTTAGATAATTTTTGAAGTTCACTCTCTTCTGCATCTCCTGAAATATTCAGTAATTTAATTTTATCATCAAGATCTGTTTTCTGTTGGAAAAGCGTTTTTTTGACCTGGTCAAATTCTAAGGATTTCTTCGCTTTAATATCTGGAAAGTTCGTAATATTTTTGTCAATGATAGATTTCTTTTCATGCAGAGACTTTTCTGCGACTTTACCTTTTTTATACTTCTCTTTTATTTGATTTAGTTGTTCTTGAATTTGTTTCTTTTTTTGATTGAGAGTTTTCTCTTTACCTACGATAGAATGTAGTTTTTCTGTTTTAGATGCATTAAGCATTTCACGCAGTCGCTCGGTTTTTTTCTGTTGATAACGCTCGTGAACATTTTTAGGGGTAAATTCTTTTGTGACTCCTACATGAAAGGATTGTTCGCCAAACTCAACTAGATCATCGTCCTGGATTAAAACCTTTTTATTTGGCTCTAAGCGATGATCATTAACATATGTACCATTGGTTGAGCCAAGATCTAAAATAAAGATAGAACTGTCACTTTGGAGAATTTCGCCATGAAGAGTGGAAACCGAGTCATCCTCTGGGAATGTAACTTCACCGGTTTCTCGGCCAAATTGGCAGGGGATATTGATATCAACAGTGCTTTTATCAAGGTTGTTATAGAGCTTGATGGTTGGCATTTTTGACTTTTCTCCCTTTAAATAAAGACAAATGAAAACGAGTTCGTTTATATATTATAATACATTTTAAAAAAGAGAGGAAAAATAGATGCCATCATTTGATTTAGTTTCAGAAATTGACAGAGGGGAGATCAAGAACGCGGTTGATCAGGCGCAAAGAGAAATCTCTACTCGATATGACTTTAAAGGCTCAGATTGTTCAGTTGAATTAAAACCTGGAGAAGAGGTAGAAATTGAAGCCGCCAATGAATATCAGGTGAAGGCAAGTGTCGATATTTTACGCTCAAAAATGATTAAACGAGGTATTGGGGTGAAGTCGCTGACTCTCGGTGATCTAAAGCCGACAGGTAATCAGCGGTTTAAAATAACGGGCTCATTTGTAAATGGAATCGATAAAGAACTTGGTAAAAAAATTAATAAATTTATTAAGGGATCTGGCATAAAGGTAACTTCGGCGTATCTAGATGAGAAGGTTCGAATTACGGGAAAAAAAATCGACGATTTACAGGAAATTTTTAAGCAGCTGCGCAGCAGTGAAGAAATTGAGGTCGATCTTCAAATGCAAAATATGAAAAGTTAATTGGGCATGGTTTGGGTTGAAAAATATCCCCTAATTGCCCATCGTGGTCTTCATGGTAATGGTGTTGCTGAAAACTCATTGAACTCATTTGAACTAGCGATTAAGCATGGATATGCGATCGAACTCGACATTCAATTCCTTGATAATGGAGAACCAATCGTCTTTCACGACGATAACTTTATAAGAATGACTGGTGAAAATTGTACGATCGCTCATTTAAATCCCAGGTTTTTAAAATATCTCACCTATCCTGATGGCCAAAAAATATTAACGCTCTCAGAAGTACTGAAAGTGGTTGAAGGGAAGGTTCCCTTATTAATAGAAATAAAAAATGATTCTTTCTCAAAAAATGGACTCAATCATCTCATCAAATTATTAACATCATATCGCGGTAAATTCTCTATTCAGTCGTTTAACCCCAAAATAATTTCATTGATAAAAGCAAAGGCTCCGCATTTTTCAGTCGGCCAATTAACGACAAAATGGGAACAAACAGAATTGAGTTGGTGGAAAAAAAAGATTTTACGCCACGTCGAATTTTATAATGATGTTGACTTTCTTGCAGTCGATCAATTAAAGCTAGGGCAAAAAGAGCGTTTTATTAGTAAAACAAAAAAGATACCCTTGCTATGTTGGACGATAAGATCCCCGCAAGAGTATCAGAAAATGAAAAATATTTGTGACGGTTTTATTTTTGAGGGCTTTTTACCTTAGAGACTTTTTTCTTGGCGATTGGGCGATGTTGCCTTTTTTTAGGTTGAACATTAAACCAATCTTCATCGGTAACAGAATGAAAGTAGTCTGCTTCTTCAACAAGTAACCCCGACGTGGTTTCTTCAATTGCCGCAATTTCTACCCGCACACCCTCAGATTTAAGGTGGCGCACGAGCTCGATGTAATCAGAGTCTCCCGACATGATAATGATCGTATCAACTTTTGAGGCAAGTTGTGTTGCTTTAATTGATAGTGGAATGTCTGCACTTTTGTGGCAAGGTCTAACGGAGCCATGAAAAAAATGATGGAGTCGTTCACTAAGTTTTTGAGAAATATTTTTTCCCTCTCTGAAGTAAACCAAGCGGTTAAGTCCTCGATTTCCCAAAAGTTTGGGAACTAATGTATCAAAATTGATTAATGAAGTTTTATTTTTACTTAGATCTTGTATGCTTCTTTCGATATTGTTTCCGTCAACTAATATGGCAACGGATTGAGAGATATTGATATTCATGATTGGTGCTCCATTTTGTGGTATCCTATTTCTTTCTAAGCCCCTTGGCAAATATCAAGACTTTTAGGAGTTTTTTATGGTGATTCGCTTTCTTCTTTTATGCATGATGTTTAACGTGATGGCGTTTGCGAGCAGTGGAATTAAATTTGAGGAATCCTTTGAAAAAGATAACTTTGTTGTCAAAAATGCCTTAGTTGACGACACTAGGTATTTTAAAGGAGAAGGGGAGGAATTAATCAACTCTTCAATGGAAAAAGTCCTTGTTGAGGTTTTAGATTTTTCAGGAAGATGTAATCAGGACTATGTCAAAAGAAGAAAGGAAACACCAAAGGAATATAAGTGCCGATTCTATAATCCCTCACTTGTTGAGTCTGTTGTGATTCGAGATTTTAAAAAAACTGCAGAATCAAAAAAATATTTGGATGAATTTATTTTATGGAGAAATGTCTACAACAGAAATGCCTGGCAGTACTACGATCATGTAACGGTGACTCAAGTTGATCAAAAAAATATCCTTGTTCGTTTTGAAATGATGACTAAGCAAAAGCAGGATCTAATGCTCCCAAAGGCAAAAAAAAGAGACACCGCTTTTCTAACGACTGGTGGAGAGTATTACATCACTTCACTTGGTAAAAATAAAACGAAAGTGAGAATGACTTATTTTTCAAGTACAGATCACTGGCTCTTATCCTCAGGCATGGCCAAAGGGCAAATTGTTGAAAAGATCGCAGAGGGAAGTCGTCGAACCCTTAATTCAATTAGAGAGGGCTCGACGAAACTTTAATATTTTAATAGGTTGAGTTGAAACTCTACCACCGTTGTTGCCTCCAGGTCGATTGGGCTTGAACCCGCCGTAGACAGGTTTTCCAAATTTAACTTTTCCTAGGTTTCCAGTTTTCTTTTTAGAAAAACTATCGTCAGGGGAA
This sequence comes from Bdellovibrionota bacterium, assembly GCA_030836365.1. Classification (GTDB taxonomy): domain Bacteria; phylum Bdellovibrionota; class Bacteriovoracia; order Bacteriovoracales; family Bacteriovoracaceae; genus UBA1511. Next base: position 5,343 of record JAURQB010000110.1, read on the forward strand.
ATGGCAAATAGCAGACAAAAAGTTAATAGCATTCTCAACATTATTATACTCCTTATTTGTGATAAGAAGTCTTAGGTAACAAGAAAAAGAAAATAAATAGGGATTAGCTAACTACTTAATTATTCTTATTTTATCTTCGTCAAAGCTAAACTGCTCGAAATACTTGTAAATAAAAAAAATAGTGAGTGCATTAAATACGTGCCAGATCGCATGGCCTTGGAAAATGTGATCATCAGGATTACACCATGTTCTTGTTACATCTAAAAGCGTGAAGGTAAGCGCAACGCCAAGTGATAAGAAAGCAAAAATAAAATTCTTTGAGTTTGGTTTCGTGGCAAGTTTTTTTCGGGCCATGACTTCAGTGACGATGAATAAAACAACTAGTGCCGCAACAATTATTTGCATTGGAATATTAAGCGCATAAAAAACCATAAAAAGGGCGGTGCAACCTAGAACTAATCCAATGAAAAATGGAGTTTGTTTTTCTTTTGAAATTTTTTCAAGTCGTCTGAGATTAAAAATTAAAAGAATGCCGACAAATGCATACATCGCGATGAAGTCAAAAGTCTGAAGAACCATAGTGTAACTCATGTGGTAAACAAAACTACATGCCCCGACAAAAATAGCAACCGGCCCAAAAAGAGCGAGGCTCTTTTGATTTTTTTTTCGCGCAAGATACCAAATAACTATGCCAGCAAAAACGAATGCAAGGTTTGACCAAGTATTTGCTGGCTCTGTAATCCAGCTACACTGTGAAGCTTCACACCATTTTACATTTGGCTTTGCCATTTCACTAAGTTCATACCACGGGCACTGTGGTGCTAATGAAGGAACATCCATGTTTAAATCCTTATATTAAATATTAAAAAATGCCGTTTACCGTTAACGTAATAAATGTACCAACCGCCGTAAAAAAAGCAATTTGCATTGGCATGAGCCACTTTTTATTTTCTTGTATAGCTCCAATATTAGTTAAGCTCCAGACGATTAAGATCGCTACATACGCCTTCGCTTCAAACGCGAGAATTGTTTTATATTTATTAATGTAGCCAAAGAGAATTAGAGTGAAAACGAATTGAGCAAAAATCCATGCTTTTGTTAGTCCAGTTCTTTTTGCATCGTATTTTTTGACACTCTCTTTAGTGACTGATGGAATATCTCCATAAGGCTCAAGATTACTTGGGCGCCATTCTGGTGGCTTTACCCAAAGTTTTAATTTATCGCTCATCGTATCAGCTCTATTAGCTTCACTCCAAAGATTTTTATAGTGGCGCACATTCGCATACAGCGGGTTCCAAGTGTTAGCTTGGTTGATGATGCCGTAGACAACTTCTTCTTCCTCCGCCTGAAACGTTCCAAATAATTTGTCCCAGATAATAAGAATCGCGCCATGGTTTCGATCAACATATTTTGGATTTCTTCCGTGGTGAACACGGTGATGAGAAGGCGTCACAACAATATGTTCGAGGATTCCCATTTTTCCAATGTATTGCGTGTGAACCCAAAATTGATAAATGATGACGATGCTCATGACTGTCATAAATGTTTCTGGACTTGCGCCTAAGAGTGCAAGAGGCAAGTAGAAAAACCAGCTATAAAAACGTGTTAACCAGCTTTGTCTCATGGCAACGGAGAGGTTGTATTCTTCGCTTTGGTGATGAACGACGTGGGAGCCGACGAGCAGATTGATTCGATGACTGGCGCGATGAAACCAATAGTAAGCAAAGTCAGCGACAACAATAGCGATGAGAAAATTCGTTGTGGTATTTTCAGAAATTAATTTAAGTGAATAATTATTGTAAAACCAAGTGTAGCAGTACATGGCAACGACTCGAGAGAATACACCTATTGCTTGTTGGCCTAGGCCATTTGATAAATTTGAAATCGAATCATTAAATCTGTAGAGCTCATCTTTTTTGAAATAACTAACAATAATTTCTAGGAGCATGCTCACGATAAAAAACGGAATGGCCAAGGCCATGTAGTTTGTTGCCATAATTTCACCTCGTAAAGTAATAGTGGGGATATTTTATCTGAAGGATGTTGATTAAGCTAGGTAGAGAAAAAAACCAACAAAAAAAATAGGGCCATGCTAATCTAAATAGAATTACTTGTTGAAGGAGTATCTTGATGAAAAGAGTCGGTTTTCTTGTGTTGATGGCAATTATTTGCTCATGTTCCTCAGTCCAAAAAAGCAAGGAGAATAAGGCTGAAATAGAAGCTCAGAAAAAAAGAGATCAATCACTAGAGGAAACTGTTCGAATTGAAAATGAAGTATTTCAACTAGTTGGCTGTACAATGATTAAAAAAGTCGAAGTCAAAAATGATGACGCGAAAAGAATTCCTTATGATATTCGTCAAAAAGCACGTGATTTGGGTGGAAATGTCCTTAATGATGTGGCCGTAAAGGAGCGCTTTCAAGGCCAGGGTGAAACAATTTTCGAAATTGGAAAAAAAGAGTATATGGCGTCTGCCGATGTCTATCGTTGTCATATTTAATTGATGAAACAATTATTTCTTTTCACTATTTGTCTAGTGCTTGGCAGCTGTAGTTCTGAGTCTCCTCGAGAAAAAGCAAAAAGGTATCTCGGGTATATTGATACTTTTTATGTGAGCTTTACTGATGAGCAAGAAGAAAAGCTAGAGGGGATTGTTGATTATTATTTTGACTCTAAAAAAGACGACCTTGTTTTAAATAAAAAAATTTACACCCATTTAGAGAAAGGACTTTCTGAAAACAAAAAGCTCGACATGAAATATGTTGAAGGGCTTATAAATCAAAAGCTTGCCCTTAATAAAAAAATTATACCTGGCCAATTAAAGTTGATTAATGAATTTTATGAAACGCTTACTGTTGAACAAAAGAGCGAACTATTAAAATCGTTAAACAAGTTAAAAAAGAAGTCTGCTCGTATGCGGTATTGGTTAGGCGAGGAAAAATAATTAATTTTGGCAACTCGTGCAATAATATGTTCCTCTTTGCGCGAGCACAATTTTTTTAATGGTGTCTTGTCCACATAGCCCACAAGTTTGTTGATGAAAAACAACGAGGTCACTTAGCCCATCTCCTTTTGCCCCTGTTGTGTCTGCGTAGCCGCCGGAGAAGGTGAGACCGTTTCTTTTTATTTGTCCCTCAAGCACACTTTTTGTGGCCTCAATTATTCTGGGGTATTCATATTTTCGGATGTTTTTACAGCGTCTTTGTGGTTTGATGCCGGCGCGGGCGCAGATCTCACAAGCGATATAATTACCAATGCCGCCAAAAAATTTTTGATCGAGAAGATAGGGCTTCAGTTGTCTTTCTGGATATTTTTTTAGGCAGTATTCAAGATACTCAACAGTGAACTCACTGCTGCTGACATCAACTCCCATCGACTTCTTTTTTTCTTGCCATTCGGCGTTTGAAAAAAAATGCATTTTTCCAAAACGTCTTGGATCGACGTAAGCGAGATAAATAATTTTTTTATTGGCTAATTCACATTTGATTGTCATGTGTGTGTGGGCAACGGGTTCTATTTTTTTCCATAATCGCCAGCTGCCACTCATCCCTAGGCCACTTTGAATAAGATGAGTATCGTTGATGTGAATGAGAAGAACTTTTGAGTAGCGCTCAAACCCTGTGATCGTTTTTCCCGCAAGAAGAGGAAAGTCTTTTTTGATAATGGAACCAATAACATCAGAGTAGGTGACTTCCAGAATTTTTGCATCTTCAATTTTTTCATTCAGCTGATTTTTAATTGTCTCAACTTCGGGTAACTCCGGCATAATCCCTCTATCTGTTCGAAATTATTACTATTTTTATTCTCTTATGGCTAAATACTTGCTCATACTCGCCTGACGCTCGCTTTTCGCTACGCCCAAATATGGAAATAACATTTTCGAAGCGTTGTTGCACCTGCTGATTGCGGATATGTTGCATGACTTTTTCGGCCACCTCCTTTTGATCATCCTCATCACACTTTGAATAATGATCGGCCAGTGCCGTAATTAAGTGGTGCACCGTCCACATGA
>JAURQB010000111.1 GCA_030836365.1 Bdellovibrionota bacterium
AAAGTAGCAAAAAAGAAAGTCGCGAAAAAAGTAGCAAAAAAGAAAGTCGCGAAAAAAGCAGCAAAAAAGAAAGTCGCGAAAAAAGCAGCAAAAAAGAAAGTCGCGAAAAAAGCAGTAAAAAAGAAAGTCGCGAAAAAAGCAGTAAAAAAGAAAGTCGCTAAAAAAGTAGCAAAAAAGAAAGTCGCGAAAAAAGTTGCAAAAAAGAAAGTCGCGAAAAAAGCAACAAAGAAGACAACTTCAAAAAAAGCATCACTACCAGTTGAAGATCCGAAAATATCTAAAGAAGAAGCGATCAAAAAATACAAAGCATCTAATAAGAAATCACTTGAAAAAGAGATTGAAGCGCAAAATCTTGCGACTGATGACGTTGAGTCTGTAGATGAAGCACCTCCTGAGGTAGTCGATATTCAGGCTAGGGATGAATCAAACCAGCCAACTGAAGAAAAAACTGATAATCTTGTTCCCGATAATCAACTTGAAGAATACAATCCTGATGATGAGGACGAAAGAGAGGAAGAGGGCTCTTATAATTATGGGTGGGGCTACAGTGACTCTTTTGATGACCCAGAAGAAGAAAGCCTGGCCAGCGAGTACGGCGATCTCGATGAAGACGAATTATATGCGAAGAGTATCAAACCAAAAAACTAAGTTTAACTAAAACGGCCTAAACTCAAAGGGTGCTTTTATGAGCACCCTTTTTTATAAGGAAACTAAATGGAAATTAGAGACCCTGTTCACGGCTCCATTCACATAAGTAAAGAACTTGTTCCCGTAATCAAACATAATTTTTTTCAACGATTAAGATATATTAAACAACTTGGGTTTTCTGAGTTTGTTTTCCCGGGTGCTACCCATACAAGATTTCTTCACTCAATCGGCGTGATGCATGTTGGAAGTCTCGCATTCAATACATTGTTCAAAGATAAATTAAACAATCCTGATATTAAAAGGTTAAAAGAAACATTTAGTCTAGGCTGCTTACTTCACGATATTGGACATGCTCCACTAAGTCACTCAACAGAAACAGTTATGCCAAGTCTTTCTGAGTTAAATATTCCAAATGAATTTCTATCTCAAGATGAAGACTTATCCCGACAAGCCACACACGAGGACTACACAATAAAGTCAATCGCAGACAGTTCATTTACCGAAGCATTTCAAGAGGTAGAGAAAAAATATGGTGTAGAAAGAAAGTTTATCGCCGATTTAATACGTGGAGAAACCTCGTCGCCAGAATATTTTACAGTAGATAATAAAAACTATTTCCCAGTATTACATCAACTCATCTCCAGTGAACTTGATTGTGACCGTATGGATTACTTATTACGAGACTCATACTTTTGTGGTGTTTCTTACGGTAATTATGACCTTGATTGGATTTTAGATAACCTCCAACTTTGTGAAAAAGATAATTCCGTTTACCTTGGTATAACCGAGAGAGCCGTGGTTACTTTTGACGACTTTTTACTAAGTCGATATCACATGTTCTTGATGGTTTATTTTCACTATCGTCCCGTCTGTCTCGAGCAGTTGCTTTACAAATATTTTAAAACATCACCAGGAGAATATGTAATTCCTGGAAATATTGAAGAATATCAGGTGCATGATGACCATCATTTAATAAAAATATTAAGAAAATCATCTAATAAATATGCTCAAGCAATTGTAAAAAACAATATTCCTCAAAAAGTTTATGAGAGCTATAACCCTGAGCAACTTAGGGTTCTAGAAAAAGCGGAGTCTTATTTAAACTCAATAAATGCCGAGTATATTAGGGGCTCTTCATCTGGGCGACTATCTAAGTACTATACAAATGAAAATCCACAAAAAAAGTTTCCGATCTTAGTGAGCCGCTTAGACTTTAATTCAAAAAAGTCCTATATGGACATCAATAAAGCAACCGAGTTATTTAATAAGTTTAGTGAATCCCATGCAGTTAATAGACTTCATTGCAACTTGGAAAATTTATCAGAGCATGAGAGAATTAGCTTAAAAGAAATATTAATGAACTAACTGTCACTACATGAATAGATTTTTGATTTACCTTTTAATTGTTTTTACTTACCTAGGTATTTCGAAGTCATTTTACCCAAATAAGCAAGTCACGATAAGCATTCCAAACAAGCACGCAATATCTGGTCTATTTAAAACATCGCCCTTATCAATAATTTTAACAGACATGGATGAAGTTGGTTTAATAATGAAAACGTACTTAATGAAGTATTTATTAATAAGTGGGTACCAAGAGCCCATATATGTCACCATTAAAACGAATAAAAAATTCTGGGAAGAATCAAAAAATTATATTGGTATGTCTATCTTTCGCAGGAAAGAGTTAAACAGAGAGGATTCAATTACCCCAATGCCACCAGGTTTCCACTTTATTGGCGACTCCTCTTACGGGTATTGGAAAATAAACAAAAAAACGAAAGAGAAGGAATGGGTTTTTTATCGGTCATCTGAAAGAATTAGAACGCTACTCCATTACGGAGACTACAGACCAACCCATAAAATGATCAAGCAAGCTCGAAATTCACTCACTCAGGAAAAGCCATTTTTTGGTTTAAATAATGAATTTGGACTAAATGGATCTGTCACGAAATCGAATCTACCCGCTAAAATTTTTAATAAAAAAAGTTTTAAGGTAGACTATAAAAAGCACTTCTTGCGCTTTTTAGATCACTCAACTTTTTAACCGACAGGAGTCTTCTTGAACGAAATCTTTGATAAATTGATTATTAAAATACTTATTACTTCATTTATTCTCTGTGTAGTGCTGCTTTATCGATACACCCAAAAAATCATCGTCAATCGGTCTCGCTCTTTTGCCTTAAAATCTGTCTATCCTCATAAAAACCCTGCTCATGCAATTCACGTGACATCGAGAATTTTAGGATTCGCTATTATACTGAGTGATTTTTCATTTTTTTTATCAGAGGGATTATTTATGGCCCTCTTTGACTTTTTTATTTACTCAGTTAGCCTCATTATTTTGTATGGCGTAAGTCTTTACGTTTTTGAAAGTATTGCTTTGTACAACTTTAGCTTTGAAGACGAAATCTACAAAAGAAAAAATATTTCTTTTTCGATTGTTACCTTTGGCCTTTCAATCTCATCAGCATTCCTTATCAAAAGGATCTTTTATATTTCACAGGGATCTTTAATCAATCTTTTATTTTTATGGTTATTTACCACAGTACTTTTTGGTTTCGCCCTAAAAACATATTACTCCGTCACGCAAAAAAATATTAATCAAACGATCTTACAAAAAAGTAACTACGAAGCAATTTCACACATTGGTTTTAGTTGGAGCTGGACACTCTTAATAGGCTCGGCCCTTGATATCGAAATCAACAACTATACGAGGTTTATGACATTTTCATTTATTCAAATAGTACTGAGTGTGATTATATTTCCCATATTCTTCATTGGTATTTCACGAATTTTTGGTATTAGAAAGTCTTTTTCTATTTCTCAATCACTAACAAGTTCGACTAAAGATAAAAATGAAACGGAAGATTTATCAGGCATTAATGATGCGCTACTATTTTTGGCCACGGCATTTTTCACATCATTAATCACTGGGCAAGTACATTTTGGTTCATTTTATCCACCATTATAACTTAGGAAAAAAGAGATGTTTTTTGACTTATTTTCAAATCACCGCATGAGCAGAAAGCTCAAGAATTTAGAGCACAAAGTTTTTGAACTGGAAAAACAGCTAATTTTTTTTCAATCTATCATTAACACGAACCTAATTAGAATCAAAAATAATCAATATATTTCAGATCAATACATTTTAAATATGAATCCCTATATTGATATCTCTGCATACAATGCATATGAATTATTTCTGGACGAGAATGCACAATATTGGATCATTGATGTAGAGTCTAAAGATTACAAAAGACCTGTAAATTTAAATTCCGTCATCAAGATTCCATTAGAGGACCTAGAAAAATCTCTTGATAAAATTCCTTCTAAGACAGCACCAATATACATTATTTCAAAAGACGGTATTAAATCTATTAATGCTTGTGAAACTCTTGTCAAAAATCATTTCTATAATTGTTGTAATATTTCAGGTGGCTACGAAAAATGGCCAGATATCAAGGTCGAAGGCATTGGGCAACGGTTAGAATAATTTATCACGCCCATCTAGTCGTGAATGCAGAGTTGATAAACCCTCTTTTAATTTTTCTAACTCAATATCACCAATGATATTTTCATAATCATTTTCAGTAGCATGAATAGATTGATTTAACTGGTTTTTTAGACTCAACCCATACTCTGTTAGGTAGATTAATTGCGATCGTCTATCCTGCAAACAAGGTCTTCTTAGTAAGTAGCCACGCTTTTCAAGCTCAGAAATATGATTAGTAATAGTCTGCTTTTTCAAGCCTAATGATTTTCCAATGAGCTTTAAAGAGGAACCCTCGTTCTCGCAAATAAAACTTAGAACTTCTAAATAGGAATAAGTTAATTCTTCATGCCCTAGGGTTTGAAGCTTTAACATTATATCTCTACTGTATGCTCGGTATATTTTTTTTAATGTATTCCCAATTCCTATAAACTCGCCCATGAACAAAATCCTAACCTAAATTGGTGAAGCTTCCAAGGTCTTTTATATAAGAGTGCAACTTATGAGTAAATCAACCAAAGTGCAACTTATGAGTAAATCAACCAAAGTGCAACTTATGAATCAATCATACGAAGTGCAACTTCTAGTTCCTCTGGAAAATATAAGACATTCTTTTGATCGCTTTCAGAGGGCTTCTCTAATTCTTGGCTTAAAACACCGCTCTCCCACAATTCTTGTGATACAATTTTCAACGTTTGCTTAGCACTTGGTATCTTAATTTCTGCATAACCCGAGAATGAAAAAGCTAAAAAAATGAATAATAAAATGACAGCTCTAGAACTTTTCACACAACTCAGCATCCGTAACCTCTCGTAATTACATTTTTAACTATAACTATATTTAAAACTGCAAATAGAGTGCCATTCTAAAATAAGTTTCTCGTATTACTTATCGTCGTGGCCAGACCGCAGGCAATACCAAAAGTAAGAAGGCTTGAGCCTCCATAAGACATTAACGGTAATGGAAGACCAACAATGGGCATTACCCCCATAACCATCCCCATATTCACAAATGTATGCCAAAAGTATATCGACATTATTCCTATCACCGCGATAGATTGAAAAACTTTGGACACGGCCTGACTTAACCAAACCATTCGAATGAGTAGAGTCAAGTATAATCCAATCAACACAAGTGCACCTAAAAAGCCATGCTCTTCATTGAAAACAGAGAAAACAAAATCAGTATGGTTTTCTGGAAGATAGTTTAGACTGGCTTGAGACGATTTTAAGTATCCTTTACCTAAAAACCTCCCTGAACCAATTGATATTTTTGATTGAATCGCATTGTAACCAGAGCCCCTCGCATCTGCATCCGGGTTAATAAATGTAACGATCCTTTTTTTCTGATACTCCCGAAGGCCAAAGTTGTACATTAGAGATCCACTAATCAAAGCGAAAACACCAATTATCGCAATTGTTTTCCACTTCAAATTTCGATAAAACGCGATAACGAAAAAAATTAAAAGAATTAATAATCCTGTACCTAAATCAGGTTCAACAATAATTAATAAAGCAGGAACAAGTGCAATAATAAAAGGAATTAACACTTCTTTAAAACCCATTTCACGATCTGGATTGTTTCTTGTAAACCACCTGGCCAGAGCAATAACGACACTAATTTTCATTAACTCCGACGGCTGAATTCTAACCGGCCCAAATGCAATCCACCTTCTTGCTCCCATACCTACATCACCGAGGATAAAAACCAGTATTAATAAAAATATATTAAAAAAATAAAGCACGTAGGCGTAACGATAAATCGTTTTGACATCAATAAAACTAACAAATAATCCTACAACCAGGCTAAAGGTGAAATAAATTAATTGCATTTTATATACACCAGCGTGTGGATTGGCTGCTGAGCCATGAGTAGCGCTGTAAAGATTTAAAATCCCAACACTAAAAATCATCAAGCTGATTACAAAAAATGAAAAGTCGTACCTTCTTAATGCCTCTCCAACAAACTTTAAGTTAATCATTTACCTGATTCTCCACAATATTAACGGATGGATATTTCTCTAAATATTTTTTGATAATTGCTTTTGCTACGGGAGCAGCAGCAGAGCTACCATGACATCCATGCTCAACAACCACGGCCACGGCAATCTTTGGGTTTAAACTGGGTGCGTAGCTCGCAAAAATTCCGTGATGACGATATTTATATTCCCTATCTTCACATTTATGATAAATTTTATCAGCAGAAAATTCGATTACTTGAGAAGTTCCTGTTTTCCCTGAGATGGCGCCATTTGGCAGTTTGTACCACCAAGCGGTACCAGCTCTTTCATTAACAACCTCGTAAAGTCCTTTCTTTACCACCTCAAGATTTTCATCATTGATTGTAATTTTTCGGACAACCTCTGGCTCTCGCTTCTCAAGAATATCTCCATTATTGCTAAAAATTTCTTTTATTAAAGTAGGTTTATATTCTACTCCCCCATTAGCAATCATCGCATAAGCATTTGCGAGCTGTAGAGGCGTCATCAGTACATAAGATTGTCCAATAATTGTCGCGAGGGTTTCTCCTTTTTGCCAACGACGCCCATAACGTTTTTTCTTCCATTCCTTGGTGGGCATCAGGCCTCTCACTTCTCTTGGAAGAGAAATACCGGTCTTAGAACCAACGCCAAATGCTTTTGCATATTTAGCAAGATCATCAACGTCCATTTTTTTTGCAATTTGATAGAAGAAAACATCACATGATTCCCTCAAAGCGCCAACAACATTAACTTTCCCATGGCCAGATTTTTTCCAGCAATGGAACGTTCTACGTCCAACCTTTAGGGCACCATTACATTCGAACTCAGTATCGTGATCGATTATCTTTTCCTCCAATGCAGCTAAGGCAGATATCGTTTTAAATGTCGAGCCTGGTGCATAATGCTCTTGTATAGATCGATCACGCATCGGATTGTGTTCATTTTCTAAAATACTATTCCAGTATTTAGTAGTTAATTTTCGACTGAATTTTGATGGGTCAAAGCTAGGCCTTGAAACCATTGCCAATATTTCACCCGTGTTAACATCAATTGCGACAGCGCTTCCAACCTTGCCCTCTAAAGCATCATAAGCAATTTTCTGTAAGTCACTATCAATTGTTAACCGTATATTGTTACCAGGAATGGCAGGTAAGTTTTGAATGTCCTCATAGAGCGTATTATCTTTAATCACTCGTCTCAAACGACCTTTTGCATCGACTTCAACAATATCTCTCCCATCAATTCCTCGTAATGTGCTATCGAATTTTTCTTCAAGCCCAGTCTGACCGATGAAATCGCCAAGTTTATAATTACGCCGGTCTCTTTTGCTAAAGCGAGGTAATTGAGTTTGGGATATCTCAGAGATATAGCCAAGCAGGTGCGCTCCTATTTCATTTCCGCTATACTCTCTAGAAATATATACCTCGACTCGAACTCCTGGAATTTTTTCACTTTCCGTTTCGATAATCGCCAGCTCTTTCTGAGATATATTTTTTTTAATAGTTATTGAACGATAACTAGCTTGCCCCCTGTACCTTCTCAATATTTTGTTAATTTCTTCTTCTGATATATTGAGAATAGTCGAGAGTTTTTTAATCACATCTTTCTTCTCGATAACATATTGAGGGATGATGACAGCATCAAACCGAGGCACATTATTAACAAGAAGTTTCGAATTTCTTGAGAACATCATTCCTCTCGGAGCATCTACACTTTCTTTTCTGATTTTATTATTGAGGCTATATTCATAGAACATATCCCCTTTAACAATTTGCAAATACCATAAACGCATTAGCAAAAGAGAAAAACAAATCAAAATTACTTGTACAATTTGATCCGCTCGCGGTTTATGTGACTTTACAATTTCTTCCTCACCAAACATTAACCAATTTCCTCAATAGATTCAGTTTTAATTGTCCAAACGATAGAAAGTATATCGAAAGCAAAGGGAGCAAGAATTGTTAAGAAAGCTATTTCAAAAAGATGTCCCATAAAATTCTGAAAAATATATTCAAAATTATTTCCTCTTAGATAAAAAACAATCGATCTAAAAAGCATCATTCCAATCTGAAATATCAATACGAAAAACATTGTCACAAGACGATTCGACAAGTGGATTAACTCAGAAAAATACGCCACGACAATAGATGTTAAAATTCCAATGAAGGAACTTAGGTACCAGGTTTCGACCGAAAAGATACTGTGTATATAACTAAATGCGATAATATGAAGAACAATCCAGTTTGTATTTTTATAAAAACTCAAAAATAAGACGAGTAATGTAAAAAAAGAAAACCGGATAGTAGACATCCCAAAAAGTGGAAAGATTGTTGTCGTTATTACCTCAACTAGAATAAGTAAAATTATTGTTAAGATAAATGAAATGATGCTCGAGTTTCCCTTGTTCATCTATTGGTCACCTTTAGAGTCAAATTCTAACAACTCCGCTCTTTGTGCAAGAGAATGCTTTGGAGCAAGTATTAAAACATCACTTAACTTAGAAAAATCTACACTTGGCATAATTAGGATATTTTGACTGATTCCATAACTTTGCCGCTGAATTTCTGTGATCGTACCAACTTTTAAGCCCCTTGGGTAAATATTCCCCAAACCACTTGTAATAATCATGTCATCCAAAACTACTGGATCTCTTCTTTTTACATATTTCATTTTTGCTTGGCCTTGAAGATTTCCCTCGATAATACCATGAGACCCCGTTCTCGCGATAAACCCATCCACCTTACTTTTTGAATCTAATATTGTTAGAACATCTGAAAAGTTGTCAGATAACCTATAGACAAAGCCAACTACTCCCCGACTCGTTACCACTGCAGACTGTAGCGCGACACCATGATTTTTTCCTTTATTTAAACGAATCATTTTATTTAACTTAGAAGAATCAACTGAGATAACTTGGGCCACAATCTTTGGCCTTTTTATTCCATCGTGAATATTGATCAACGCACTTTGACTTCTCGCGGTTTCAAGTAATTGCTCTAGCTCAAAAACACGACTCTCCATCTCTGTAATTGTAAATTGAAGCTCCTTGGATTTTTTAATCGCTCCGACGTTAAGGAAATAATTAGTGTAAAAATCCTCGACTGAATTGGATGCATTAGTAATGGCACGCTGCACAGGTGCAATGATATCGATAACCCAAGACTCGAAAGGAGACTGATCGCGAATAACAACTGATCTCTGCACTGCAAAATACAGCATCACACAGCAAGCAAATAAATTAATGACGAGCTTTGATCGCTGTGACCCTGAGTTATATTTTAATCCTTCCATTTAGCCTATCCAATACTTGTTACTCTTTACTGACCAACAATTGTTAGTAGATAATAGAGCAAATTATTTTCATTGAAATTATAAAGGGTTTAAACAATGTTTAACAAGCTAAGAGAACAAACAAGTCAATTTCTTATCACGGCCATTATTTCTCTCGTCATTATCGGGTTTATGTTCACAGGTTATCAGAGTTTTCAAGCTACACCTGATACAGTCGCGGAAGTCGCTGGCGAAAAAATCACCTACTCTGAATATCGATCTGCACTTGATCGACAAATACAATATTTTAGCACTCAATTTGGTGGAAAACCGCTTACAAACCAGCAAATTGAACAATTTCAACTCAAGCAAAGAACGATTGATGGTCTGATCAGTCAAAAATTATTAAAAGTTTTAGCTGAGGAATTAAAAACGCCAGTTTCAAAACAGCAAATTGTTAAAACGATTAAAGATATACCTGCTTTTAAAAATGGGGAACAATTTGATGTAAATCGATACAAGCAATTACTTGCAGCGAATAGACTGACTCCTCCTGATTTTGAAGACTCTGTCTCCTCAGGCCTCATTTCAGATAGCGTTCGAAGTATTCTCACGATCACCTCTATCTCAAAAGATCTAGTCGACAAAGTTCTAAAAGTGAAAAAGAATTCAAAAGAGCTGGATATCGTCAAAATTAATAAAAACGCTCTAAAGCGAAAAATTGTCGTTTCAAATAAAGAAATCCAAAGCTGGTTAAATGAAGAAGCAAATCTAAAGAAAGTCATGGAAAAATTTAACCAAGACAAATCTTTTAAATATGACAAAAAAGAGCAATTGAAAGCTAGACATATTCTTCTAACAACAACGAAGGATAATGATGAGGCAATGCTTAAAAAAATTAATGAAATTAAGAAATCAGCAACCACTAAGAACTTTACACAGCTTGCGAATAAACACACGATGGATCCAAGTAATCAAGGGAAAAAGGGCGGCTCTCTAAATTGGTTCTCTAGAGGCAGAATGGTTCCTGAGTTTGAAAACGCTGCTTTTAGTCTAAAACCAGGACAAATCTCAGAACCTGTAAAAACTTCTTATGGATATCACCTCATCTACGTTGAAGATAGAAAAGCTGCAAAGCTAGCAAAACTTGATGATCATAAAAATGATATCGCCAAAGAGTTTATTCAAGACTCATCTGACGAAAAGGTAGAACAACTACTTGAGTCAACGAAGAAAGATGTTATGAGTCTTTTAGATAAAAATGATAGCAAAAAAATATCAGCACTAACGAAAAAAAATAATGCTGTTAAATATTCTCCCGCACAGCGCCTAAATCTTTACGAAAAAAATTCTCAACTAAGCTCCTTAACAACAACTGAGGTCAAAGATCTTTTTAACTCGAATACTGGAAGCGTTAAAAACTTCTCTACGGCCATTCAAGAAACTCTGGTTCTTGTTAAAGGGCTAAAGAGTGATGAAAAGGTCACTTTTGAAACCGTTCAATCAGAATTGGAGAATTCTTTCTTAAGACGAAATACTGAAGTTGTATTGGAAAAATTGAGAGAAATCTACCCTCCAAAAGTGATGACAAATCGAATGTAATCAATGGCTGACTCGAACGATAAAAACATTGAAAACATTGAAGGCCTATTTTTCGTCGACTCCCAGTGTATTGCCTGTGATGCCTGTGTTGAAGAGGCACCTGATTATTTCGCGATGAATGACATTGATGGACACGCCTACGTTTTTCATCAACCAACAATCTCTGATCAAATTGAGTTATGTGATAATGCGCTCGAACTTTACCCTGTAAATGCAATTGGAAAAGAAAAAGCCGCTAAAAAATAGCGGCTTTTTCTTTCAAAAGAGTAATTTTAATTATCTCTTAATGTTTAGAACCTCTTGTAACATCTGATCTGCTGTTGTCAGTGTTTTTGCGTTTGCTGCAAAATTTCGTTGACCGGTCATCAAGTTAACAAACTCATTTGCTAAATCGACGTTTGAGACTTCAAGTGATTGTGACAGAACTTCACCTCTACCACCTTCTCCTGGTTTCCCCATCGCTGCCTGGCCAGACTCTTTACTTTCCTTTAACAAGTTTTTACCAAGCTTATATAGACCTTCATTATTTTCAAATTTAGCCACTGCAATTTGAGCAACGTCCATCGCTTCACCATTGTCATAAACTGCCGTTAAAATACCCTCATCATTGAACGACATACTCGCCAGTGTTGCGGCAGCATATCCATCTTGCGTGTGCCTTGCAGTTGTTGAAGGCGAACCAAAGTGAGTTGAGGCCATTGATCCATCTCCGCCCTCAGAAAGTGATTCTCCCCAGCTAAATTTAATCTTTTGATCAGGTCTAGCACCGTCTGCAAAGTTAAAAGAATTGGAGCGCTCAACTTCCTCTTGAAGTAGACCATCTTGGTTAAATTTCAAAACCCCTGTGGCCATTTCATATGTTTTTCCGACTTCACCACCCTCGGCATCTTTAGGGCCGACAGTTGCATGGTACTCCCAGTTTCCATCATCCAGCTTATTGTAATACATGGTCACAAGTCTTGGTGTACCGATGTTATCGTAAACAGTCATTGAAGAACTATAATTTGAGGTGTTTTCAGGGTCATCAATATTAAACTGTTTTATT
>JAURQB010000112.1 GCA_030836365.1 Bdellovibrionota bacterium
AAAAATAAAAAAAGCCGGGAATTACTCCCGGCTTTTTTTTGCTCAAAATTTAAAGCTCATTCTTAGCTTAAAAAAAACAGTGTCCTTATTAACTAAAAAGAACTGTGTCTTTTGTGTCATGCCAAGCCGATACATGTGGCTCATACATTTTTTCAACTTCGTTACGCTTGATTTTCATTGTCGGCGTTAAGATGCCAGACTCAGGCGTCCACTCATCATTTGCCACAACAATTTTTGAAAGCGCTTCGAAATGCTCAACTTTAGAGTTGATCGTCTTTAGTAGCTCTTGAAGTCTCTCTTGAACTTCCTCTCTTGATTTCGCTTGGCCAATTTCAGAGAGAGTAACAACGGCAAATGGTTGCGGCATTCCGGAACCCATCACACAAACTTGCTCAAGGTCTTCATTAATCGCGAACATTTTTTCAATTGGATTTGGAGCAACGTATTTACCTTTTGAGGTTTTAAATAAATCCTTCACTCGGCCTGTAATATAAAGGTGACCACTTTGAGTAACCTTTCCTTCATCTCCTGTGCGTAGCCAACCATCTTCAGTCATTACTTCTGCCGTTTTTCCTGGCTCTTTGTAATATCCTTGCATCGTTGCCGGACTTTTTGTCAGGATTTCACCATTGTCATCAATTTTGATTTCACCTTTGTTCCAATTTACCCCAACAGAGCCAAACTTAATTTTTCCTGGAAAATTAAATGTGGCCACACAGAAATTTTCTGTCATGCCGTAAACTTCCATGATTTCAATATCTAATTTTTTGAAAAATTCTAGAAGATCAGCAGAAATTGGTGCTGCACCAGTTAGAGCAATTTTACATTCCGTTAAACCAAGACCTGCTTTGATTTTCTTTCTAATTAGTCCCTTAATAACAGGAATACTTAAAAGAAGATTTAGTTTCTTGGCCGGAAGTTTCGCCAGAATCCCCAGCTGAAACTTCGTCCAAATTCGTGGAACAGCGAGGAAAACTGTTGGAGACGCTTCAACAAGGTTGTCTTTAAACGTATCAAGGCTTTCAGCAAAATAAACTTCGCCGGCGCAAAAGATTGAGCCCATCTCAATAAGAAGTCGCTCAGCAACGTGAGAAAGGGGAAGGTAAGAAATAAATCGTTCACGATCAAGTCCAACTTGCTCAAGAGCTTCTCTTGCAGGCCACGCAACTGAAGCGTGAGTATGCACAACACCTTTTGGCATTCCTGTTGTCCCTGAAGTGTAAATGATTGTTGCTAGATCATCTGGAGCAGCTTGGTGAACTTCTTCAAGTGGAGTTTGAGATCCCACAAATTCTTTCCAAGACGTACAGCCTTCATTTGGCCAGAATGGAAAATCAATTCTTGGAACATCAAGCAGTCCTTCTCGTTGAGATGCCCAATCGTCCATTTTTCCAACGAAAAATAGTTTCGATTCACTATGCTCTAAGATTTGATTGATTGATTCCGTTGTCAGTGTTGGATATAGAGGAACTGAAATATGTCCAGACATCCAAATCGCTAAATCGGTGATGATCCAATGAGCACAGTTTTTACTCATTAAAGCGATGTTACTTTTTTCAGGAAGATCCATTGCCTTAATGGCATGAGCAAGCTTTCTTGCTTCTTGGCCAACTTCACGCCAAGTGTAGGTGATCCATTTTCCATTGTAAGGTTGACGAAGATAAACTTTGTTCGGTTGAGTAGCTTCTAATTCCAGAAACCGCTCCAAAGGGAGTTGATTTTTAGACATGATCCTTCCTTGATTAAAAATAATTTACAGAAAGGGTACCATAGGCCGCTTTAGGCGGCATCTTTTTTTCATCAGGCGGCACTTTTTGGCCATCAGCAATATGCTCGGTATGGTCAGAGTTGAGCAATATGCTCGGCCGTTTTCCGCCCAGAGACAAGAGCGCCATTGATACTAGGGGTTTCCATGAAATCACCACAGGAGATCGCCGAGTTTTTTTCTCTAATATATGGCTTCATTTTAGGAAGGGCCTCAGTGATGACGTAGCGTTTGAGAAAATTAAAACTGATGCCTGGATAGAGAGTTGTTAACTCGGCACTGATTTCCTCCGTCGAGGCTTCAGTTAGAGAGTTAACAGAGAGGAGAAGTTTTCCTTCTGGAGCGTAGTGAGGATTGGCGATTGATAATGGCGCGATGTGATTGATCAATTTTGTCTCCGTGAATAAAGCAAGAGCGGCGGAGTCAAAATGATGAGGCGAATGATCATCGGCCCAAAAATAATCTGTCGTGACCGAATAGAACTCAGTGCTTTTTGGTGGGTGAGCTGAAATGATGTGATCATAAGTTTTCACCTCACCATTTGGAAGCGTCATTGTTGTGGAGTCGTTTATTGTGATCGCTGTGGAGCGATGAATATTTGTTCTCTTTAGTTGAGCGGCCAAATTTTGAGGAAGTTCTTGCATGCCCTTTTTTGGGAGAGTGGCATAATCAGCAGAAAAAAGCTGATACAAAAAAATAAAAAACTCCGCGCTGTTTTCTAACTCTCTATTGAGAAAAACGCCGGAAAAAAATGGCTGGAAAAAGTTTTTAATAATTTTTTCGCTAAACCCATATTCGTGAAGTAACTCTCTCGCCGTTTGGTTTTGTTTCGGGCGGGGAGGGTTAAAGCGCATTTTTAAAATGAGAAGCTTATCTTTCATGGTGCCAATGGGCGCAAGTAGGGTTGAGCCAAGTGAGCCGGGCTCCCTCGTTGGGTCACCCACATAGCGTCCGTTAATATGGGCGCCGGCCGTAAAGGGGTAAAGGTTCAGCTTTCCGTAATCAAAAGTTTTCATGGCCTCGGGATACTTCGAGAGAAAAACTTGAAAGCCATGATCGAGTAAAAAACCATCGACTTCATCGGTTTGAATGCGACCGCCGACGGCCTGGTTTTTTTCATACAAATCAATTTTGGCATCAGTGAGTTGTTCCAAATGTTTGGCGCAATTAAGACCGGCAAGTCCCGCGCCGATGATCGCAATATTTTTTCCCATGTCGCGTACCTCGAAATTTATTGTTTCTCAGTATACAGGTTGATTAATATGGTGCCATGCTCTTTTCTTCTTTTTTCGGAATTAAAAAAGTGAAGCGTAACGCTTTCGCGTCGTTGACGCAAAGGAGTCTTGTTGGCAAAAGGCCTCATGCCGAGAAAAAATTTAATTCGAACAAATCTTTTTCCTTATCACGTAACGATTCGCTCAAATAATAAAGAATGGTTTGAACTGCCGAGAGAGGTCGTTTGGAAAATTTGCTTGCGTGCCATGGCGCTTGCTCATCAAAAACACCCCGTGCGCGTACAGGCGTTTGTTTTGATGTCGAATCATTATCATTTACTCATTTGGACACCAGAGAATAATCTTGATCGATTTATGAGCGTGTTCAATTATCAAATATCTCGAGGAATTCGTGGGAAAACGGGGCGGATTAATCGCATCTTTGGGGATCGCTACAAATGGTCGCTTGTGGAAAGTTCGGCCTACTATCACCGAGTGTTAAAATATATTTATCAAAACCCGTTGCGTGCAAACCTTGTTGGTCGGTGTGAGATGTATCCTTACAGTAGTTTGAATTATGTGGTGACGGGGAGAGAGTTTCCGGTGACGCTTTATCGGCCTTTTTTTGATAGTGAGAGGGAGGAAGAAGGAGCATGGCACCTTTTAGATTTTCTTTCGTGGATAAATAAAGAGGATGCGCAAATGTTAAAAATAAAAGCGGGGTTAAAAAGACCGATCTTTAACATCCGCGAGTAAGAAAAGGAGCATGGCACCTAGAAGTAAACTCCGAAGCCAAGACCAAAGCGCGCGATATGCAGAACCGTCGGCCCTTCTAAATCCATTTGCTTGTAATAAGCCTGGTAGAACCAATCCTTGCTGTACATCCACCTGCCTTCGATCGAAAACTTACTGCCTTTGAGATCGCGATTTCGAACGGAGCTTCTTTTGGAAGCTGAGCTGTAAAAAGTTTGTGAGTAAAAACCGTTAATAATAAATTTTTGATTAAATAGGGTGAACTCTTTTTTTGCTCCAGCACCGACGTTAAATAAGTCATAAGTGCGAAGCTCAATATCATTTGTGTTCGTGGCTTCTTCGGAGTTAAAGGAGGCAAATCGATCATGCTCAACTCCTCCATACATCGTAAAAGGCCAGAACGTTCGCTTGAATCCCATCTTCATCGTTCCACCAAAATAAATTGGGAGTTTAAATGTTTTATTATCTAGTTTAGTAATCGCATCATCCATTTTTGAGAGGTAAAAATCACCGGCAAAAGAAATGTTTGGATCCCATTGCCAATCAAAAGATGAACCAAGTGTTAGAGGGGAGTCCTGACTTGTTTGAGTTCGAATGGTTGAATTAATGACGCTTTCTTCAAAAATGTTTCTCGATAATGAATAGTAAGATGAGACGCGAAAGATACGCAAAAAGTCGGCGAAGCTCTCAAGCTTTCCGGAGAGCTTTTCTTTTACGTTTTTTGCCTTGTCATTAATTTGATTGAGAAACGAAACTTCTTTTTCATTTAGGCCCTCAAGGCTTGCTGGCATTCGGCAAACTTGCGCTGACTCGGTGATTTTCTTTTGCTGTGTTGGCCGTACTTGTTTGGCAAAACCAATAAAGTCATAAGGAATTTCAACGTAAACTTGTTGACCGGGTTTTAGTGTTTGCTGGTTTTGGATGTCTCTATTCCAGCGACTGATTTTTTTGTAGAATCCGAGGTTATCAAGCGTGTGCGTATCCAAGAGGGCCTGGTCTTCAAGCAATTCCCTAAGGGATTCACCACCTTTTGCGTAATAGTAAAAAGTTTTTATTTGTGGCGACTGGCCCAGCGCTAGGCTCGCGTAAATAAAAAAGAGAACGGGTAAAAGGTTCCTAATTTTTTTCATCTCTAAATTTTAATATAATAATGCCATGCGTAGATATAGAAGGAAATTTTTATCATTACTATTTATGTTGGGGCTGGTTTATTTGCCTTACTCATGTTCAACCACTGATTCAACTAACCCGGAAGAAACGACGGCCGTCAGTCAGGATTTGACGCCGATTGAAGAGGCATATGATGAATTTGTCCTAGATGATGATCAACTTCCTGAGGATGATGGAATGTTTGTGGACGAAATTGCCAATGATGAACAAACTTATTATGCGCAAGCGGAGAGTAGTCAGCTGCGAATTGTTGACTTTGATCGTGCGCCGGCATCTATTGTCGTCAATGAGGGGGGAGTTCACACCTATCAAGTAAAACCGTTTGATACTCTGATGCTTATTGCTCATCAAGTGTGGGGCGATTATTCGAGATGGCGTGAATTAATCAAACTCAATAAACATCATTTAGGGGCGGATTATAAAATTAAAGGATTGCCAAAAATTAGGTTTACTGGAGCACCTGTTTCGTGGGAGCCGCCAATGGGGAAACCGTATTTTATTAAGCCTGGTGATAGTCTCAGTAAAATTAGTATTAAGGTTTACGGAGAGATGAATCGTTGGCGAGAAATTTATGAAAACAATCCAAGGCAGATAAAAAATCCTAATCTTATTTTTGCTGGTTTTCACTTGTACTATCCAAGCCCAAGTAATTTTTCCTTATTACACTGATCTTATTTATAAGCTTATTTCACTGATTGTAATTTATAACCGTTGGTTTTTTCTTTGATTGAGGCGTTTGTCGCTTATATTTTTGGCAGGTTGATTTGGGTTATCGAGTATGCCTTAAACCTAACTTATTGAATTCCAATACCTTTGAAATTTAACCTAAATAATGAGGCAAAATTAGACGATAACTTATTGAAATAGTCAGGAAACGTCGTGAAATGAATGTGAAGTGTTCGATTATTTTTATCTTCATAATGAGCACCTTAAGCGCATGTGTGTTTAAGATGGATGATATTGTCGTTAGAGATATTAGTGTTTCTCCTGATGCGGTTGCGCCAAAAGGTGATTCAACAGATGATCCCAAATCGAAACCGTCAGATGCTTTTTCTGTGACCAATATTAGGTTCGTCGATGGGGCCTTTGTTTTAACCGGAGATAATCTAGAAGAGGTCGTTTCCGTTTCAATTGTCTCGTTAGATAAAGAATTTTTTCAAAAACTTGAAATTGCAAAAATCGAAGGAAGTGAGCTTTTTGCGATCGCGACGGAGAAGGTTACTCTTTTGGCGAGTGAGCTTTTTAAATTAGTGATCACCGATGCAAATGGGGCAGAGCAGAGTTTTGACATTACTTTCACCTTGAGTGAAGGAAGCGTTGAGCTCAAGCATTTTTCTACAGCTGAAGTTAAAGAAGGACAAATCATTAAGTTTGTGAACGGCCAGTGGACGTATAGCGACCTTGGAGCGATGACATTTTCGGGAACTCATAATCCTAATGGTAGTGAGTTATTGCCAACAAGTGCTGGTGGTGGTGAATTTTTTATTATCTCTGAAAGTGGGACACTTTCTTCAGGTGAGGTTGTTAATGCTGGAGATTGGGTTGTTTATAATAGTGAAATTAGTTCTTGGGAGGTTGTTTCCCAGGGGACAAGTGATGTGACCATAAATTCTACAGGGGGAGACATTAATGGTGGGGACCTGACGATCAGTGGGGACTCTAATATACTCATTAGTGATAATTCAAATATTGTTGTTAAAGATGGTGGAGCGCTAACTGTCAACGAAGGTGGCTCTGTTACATTTAACAACAATGTCGGTGGCGAAATTAATATTGTATCCAATCCAAATACACAGAGTGCAGATAATTACACTCTTGTTCTTCCTGAAGTTCAAGGTAGTAATGGAGATGTTCTTATAAATGATGGCGATGGAAACCTTTCTTGGACTAGCTCGATTGATAAACTAATCAACCTCACTGATGTCAACGTAACTGATACTGACCTGACAACTGGAAATGGAAAAGTATTGAAATATGATGGAGATAAAGATAAATGGGTGCTGGACTTTGACCTTCGAGGCGGTGGTAGCGGTTCCGTCGGCAGTGCTGAGATTATAGATGGTTCTGTAACGAGTAGTGAATTATCCGATAGCTCTGTGTTAGGAAAACATATTGTCGATGATACGGTAACAAGTGCTGATCTCGCTACAGATGCTGTCGGTAATGATGAGATTGCGACTAATGCGGTTGGCAGTGATGAGATCGCCACAGATGCCGTCGGTAGTGATGAGATTGCGACTAATGCGGTTGGCAGTGACGAGATCGCCACAGATGCCGTCGGTAGTGATGAGATTGCGACTAATGCGGTTGGCAGTGACGAGATCGCCAC
>JAURQB010000002.1 GCA_030836365.1 Bdellovibrionota bacterium
GAAACCATAACAAAGTCACCAATTTGAGCAAGCATTGCACCTGGGCCACCATGCCCAAGAAATGGAGTTGCCTTTGCCATATTTGAACCAACTGTAATCGCCCAGATTGCTAGCTGATCCCACGGTAAAAGGTAGCCCGTAAAAGAAAGAAGTAGAGTTAAAACAAGAAGAATAACACCCACGCCCCAGTTGAATTCACGAGGTGGTTTATATGATCCAGTCATGAATACTCTAAACATGTGAAGCCAAACAGTGATCACCATCAAGTGAGCTCCCCATCGATGGATTTCACGCATGATCCCCAGAGGCACATGTTCTTTAAGGGCAATAATATCATTGTATGCATACTCCGCTGTTGGTCTGTAATAAAACATTAACAAAACACCAGTTACGGTAAGCGCGAGAAATACGAAGAAACTCAAACCACCCATGCACCAAGTATAACCAAGCTGAACGCCAGACTTTTTTAATTTAATTGGGTGTAGGTGAAGAAACACGTTTCCTGCAACAATCGCTGCTCTATTTCTGGCATTATCTGGAGGTCCATGTCTAAAAATGGATTTCCATACCTGCGTTCCTCTAATGTATTCTGTGATAGTCTTTCCGGACATTTTTTAGCTCCAAATATTTTTAAACTTCAATGAATGAGTCTTGGTGATCCCATTGACCTTTTTCATAACGATAAACTTTTGTTTTATCAATTTTTACTAAGCCTTCAGGAGTTAACCCAATTTTATATCTTTCCAATGGTCTTGGTGCAGGTCCCTCAAAATTGATACCAGATGTATAATAGCCAGAGCCATGACAAGGACATTTAAACTTTAGTTCTGCTGGTTGCCAGTTAGGAATGCAACCGAGGTGTGTACAAATATTTGAAAGTGCAAATAGGCGCCCTTCTTCTTTAACGATCCAAACGCCAAATCCGTTTTTGTAACGCTCATCTACACCTTCTTCAAAGTCTGTTGGTCTTCCAGCTAGAAATTCCATTTCAGGATCAAAGTTGACGTTTGGATATGAGTATCTGAAGGCTAAACTGGCAAGACCCGCACATGCAGCAGTAAATGCGACCCAACCGACACTTAAATAACTCAAAAACTCACGACGATTTAAACTCGTTCTTGAATTGCTCATAATAAAATTACCCCTATAAACACATCACTTTTTTGGTCTCAAGTAACCTAAAAGTGTTTTAAATCTAATGGAAACAACAATACTCGCTATTATTGAGCGACAATATTAATGTTTCAAGTCTTCTAAAACTTGTCTGGCCGCAGCGACCAGTTTTAAGGTTTTCTCACTTTCAATATGTTTTGCGACGATGATAGCAAGTTCTTCCCACCTCGTCTTCTTTAAACCGTTGATAATATTTAATTTTAAGCCATATATTTTATTCTCATCGAGCTCATTTGGCTTACTTCCAGCGTTAACCTCAAGAGTTAATATTTTTTCGAGAACGCCAAGGGCTCTTGGCTCTTGAAAATAGATTAAGCCAGTAGCACTTGCGAAGCGAATATTGCGGCTTTCTGATTGAAGTAACTCCAAAAGCTTATTTTTAGATGAAGGTACCTTGTGTGTCGCCAAAGTAAGTATTGAAGCTTGTTTTAGTCCTTCATCAGAAGAATCAAGTAGCGAAATAAGGCGAGACCAGTCATAAGATTTTTCGAGGTTCATTTGAGAAAGCGCGACGATTGCATGGAATTTTGTTTGAGGGTCTATTTCATGCAATCCCTGCTCAATAGTTGCTAAGCCAAGAGGGCTTTTGATTGCACCTAAAGAGACAATGATAAAATTTTTCGTTCTATTGTCTGTCGCAGAGGCATATAAATCGTTCATATTTTCGACGAGCCATGGAATCTCCTCCTCTGGCACACCGTTGGCTGAAATTACTTTAGAGAGCTCAAATGCAGCAATCCAACGATTCCCGAATGTTTTTGAATGCAGTTCGCGAACTAGGTCTTTATAACCTCGATCAGTTTGCAGCATCTTTGAAACGCCAAATATAATTAGAGAACCAATTAAAACAATGGCGAATGGGATAACGAAGTTACTTCCATAACCCTTTTTAAAAACTTTTGGCGTACTTTCATTTGACATTATTCACCACTATGTAAGTAACCGAAAAAGCGTAAAGCAACGCTAATCCGTGAAAAATACAATATTCTTGACAGATTCCATAGCAAATCTTACTGACTCTGACAATAAACAAGAAAAACTAAAGATTAAAACGAGGCGCGCAGTGGCATATTTACTCAGGGCATTAATTCTCATTATGACTATAGGACTGTCCATCGTTATACTTTCTGCCTTAGGGAAGGTTGATGTTTTTCAATTAGACCACCTGCGGCTGGCCATGCCATTTTTTATTTATGTAATTTTTGCACAAGCTTTTGTTATGTTTTATTTTATCGGGGTCTCAAGGCTAACGTTAAATATTTGGAACATTCTTAATACAAAAGAAAACCTATCTGACTTATTTGATACTCCGCCAGAAGACCTTCAGCCTTACATAAAAAAAACGCGCAAGTTTGCCCAAGATAGTAATACTTTCAAAAGACAAACAATTCCATGGACCATGTTGATGCTCACATTGGGAACATTTGCATTTCTTGCTGGAGGTGCTCACGACACTGGCTTAATTGACAAACATGTTCATTCCGGACTTGTGTATGGTTTTAGCGCAGCTGTTGCAATTGGTTTTTTCAGACAGTGGGTTTACCTTGGTAAAGCACATATTCACTTAAGAAAAATTAAAGCGCTTTACATGATCTCAGACCAATCAATGTAAGACGATTATATTTTCTTCACCCATATAAATACGTTTGATTGCCCTTTTGGAGCTAGCATTCTCGATTTTGACAAATAGATATTCATGTTTTCACTAGCGTCGAGATCAGAAAAAAAACTCTTTAACTTATCAGATGGCACCAATAGGTTGTAATAAAGGCCTCCTGGAAGTTGTGCTCCGGGCTTTACGCTACCACCTGTTTTAATGTTGTACTTATCCATATAAGAGTTAATTTTTTTAGAAATGGAAACTACATCTGCTGAGGAGATCATCAGTCTATAAACTTTCTTGCTTCCATACCTGTTATCTCTAAACTGGCCTTTTCTTTTCTCCTCGAGAGACGATCGATCTCCCGCAACATTAATTTGCTCAAGACTGGCCATGACAACATCTGACTCAACATCAAATCTATCTTCTTCTATAAAAAATTCCTCTTGTGATTCCTCATTTATTGAAAATACCTTCTCTGAGAAATCATCAGCAGTGTTTTTTAATAATGAAATTGAAGACGAGGATGAGTCAAGCCAAGTAAAAAACCGAGATGGTAAATTCACTTTTGAAAAAAGGTTTGATTCATTTAATTCATTTAACTTTAAACTTAAAAACAAAACCGCACACATAATAATTATTAGAAAAAAATACGAAGCAGAAGCTTTAAATCCCTTATAAAATTTTTTCTTAGACTCAATCGATTTAAAAATAGAAGCGTTCTTATTTTTAAGAATGACTGTATTCCAGCCTGGCGTTTCAAGAATATTTATTAAACTAATCTTCTCGCAAACTTGAAATACTTGTGTACCGTTTTTTTTCTCACCCACCATTTCTTTCAAGAGATCAAAACGAATATTTTTAAAGACTGTGCTTGAGTCATCAACTTGGAAAAAATTGTTTAATAGAAATTTGTCTGCATATATTTTGGAAGTAAAACTTAGCAATGACCAACTAACAGCACTTTTAGCAAGCTTGAAGTCAATTGAAATTTGATCCAGGCCAACGTTGTGTACAAAAAATAAATACGCAAAAAAAGAATTCTCTAACTCTTCCGCTCTATTTCCTAACGGCGTTCCTGTAACTTTTTTCTTGAAGTTAGATAGCCTACGATAAAATAGATTTATGTCCTCTTCACAAAATATGTGCTCAACCAGATACTCATATCTTGCAAGATACCTTCTTGGAATAGAAGGATAATCACTAATTAAATCAGATTGCTTTATTTTTACATCAATGCTCAAAATTTATTCCAAAATTAAATAAACCTCATTTCCTAAAAAACAGATTATCAATAGGTTGCATAAAATGGAACTTTTTTTTCCCCATTCAAGTTAATGCCAAGATTTGCCATAATTGAAACCGGTAAGGAAGTATCGAAACTTACTTCATTTCTTAAACTAGGAAAATGTTCAGAATGAGTGAAATAGATAACATAAATAAGCAACTGTACATAGAAAATGAGTACAAGCAATTCATGCGAAGCATGAAGAAAATCAGAAAAGACAATCAAGATGAACTAACGTTTGAAAAAAGGAACGCTCAAAGCAGAGTAAAGAGTATTAAAGATGAGTATATTAAAGGCGAAGAAAGTCTCAAGAACCAACTTCAAGAAAAGTTGGTAAAGCTTAGAAATAGTCATGGAAAAATAATTACGCAGGAAAAAAGCAGATTATCAAGAGAGCTTATTTTAATTCAAAAAAGTCATCAAGAAAAAATGGCGGAGTTAAACCAGACAAACAATAATCAAATCAATCAAAAAGGCGAAGAACTTCAGGATAAACTTGATAATTTTGAAATGAAGTATCAAAGAGAAAAAAGTAAATATGGTGCCTAATCAAAGAGAGGAATAATGAGCGATAACAAAAATGGTATATATATCAATGGTAAAGAGCAGGCACTTGAGATTCTTAAACTCCTTACACCTGCCGAAAGGGATCGAATTCTTAACAATATAAATATGAGGAATCCCACTCTCGCAAATGAGTTAAAACAAAGTTCACGTAGCTTTAGAGATATAGAGGAATATTCCACGCAACATTTTCAAAATATTTTTGGACTGGTAAAGCCAGAAATTCTAGGCTTAAGCCTCAAAGAAACAAGCGTGAATTTTCAAAAAAATATACTTAGATCTGCTCCAAGAGAATATGCCGAAAATGCATTCAATGCTTTAAGAATGAATATCCCTGCAAATAAAAGAGACACTATTCAGCGTGCGAAAAACTTAGTTATCACTCAGCTGTCTCAATATTCTCAATTAAATTAAAAAGAGCTCCGTGCCGGACTCCTTTTGTAGAGAAAGAAATTATTTCAGGACTTATTTTAGCTAGTATTTCTAAAATTCTTTTAACACCACCCCTTATTGAATTAATTCGACTCTCCATCAAAGGATACTCTTTCAATAGCTCTTCATCTCCCAACGTTGATATTTTTTCGTGGAATCTAAAAAACTCTTGCAAGCTAAGCTCAAGGACATTAATAGGTAATGAGTTAAAAAATCCCTGCCTAAGGTATGAGGCTCCAACCGTTGCTGCAGTCCCGCCAACAAGTACAATTCTCTCAGAATATGCAATTCCTTTAACAAAGTCCTCGACCTTA
This sequence comes from Bdellovibrionota bacterium, assembly GCA_030836365.1. Taxonomy (GTDB): domain Bacteria; phylum Bdellovibrionota; class Bacteriovoracia; order Bacteriovoracales; family Bacteriovoracaceae; genus UBA1511. The sequence continues at coordinate 5,372 of JAURQB010000002.1, forward strand.
CTCCATGAAAATAATGGATCTATATTAACAGCACCAATTTTAAAACTGTGAAAAGATTTTATTTCATTATCCCTGAAGTGAATAATCTCTGTACTCGCACCACCAAGATCCATTAATAAAGACTCATCTGAGTTAGCAGGCATTGCCCCTTTTGCTGTAAATCGTGCTTCCTCTTTGGCGGATATAATCTGTGTTTCAATATCAAATTTTTTTTTAATAAATTGAAAGAACACATCACTATTACTTGCGACTCTACTTGCCTCGGTTGCAACACAAATAACATTACTTGAATAAATCTTCTCACTGTCGATTAAGGTTTTAATTTCACCCAAAGCCTTTTCGGCCCTGTCTTTGCCTGCCTTCGAGAATTCACCTGTTTCAGAAAGCTCCTCACCTAAACTTGTTATATAGCTTTTTGTCTCTTCAGAAATAATCTCTCCGTCTTGAACATGAGCAAGGAGAAGATTTATGGAATTAGAACCTATATCAATTGAAGCGTAATTAAATTTATTCATCGTCCTTAATCCTCAATCTTAACCAGCGGAGCAAATTTCACGAGGAATTTTTTTTTGCTTCCATCTGAAAATTTGATCGTAACTTTTTCCTCATTCCCTGTGCCTTCTACATCTTGTATTTTTCCATCACCATAAATAGCATGACTTACAAGCGTTCCCTCTGGGAAGGTATAATAATCACTTCCTAACTGATAACTAGGTCCGTCATCATAAAAACTTTCCTGAGATAAATCATCATCCCAATCTGAAGATTGGTTGTATTGAGAATCTGACTTGTTCCACTGATAAAACTTTTCTGGAATCTCCATGATAAATCTGGATGGGCCATTAAATTTAAGTTGGCCAAACAACATGCGCCCTTGAGCAAATATAATATAGAGCTTTTTCATTGCCCTAGTCATTGCAACATAAAATAATCTTCTCTCTTCCTCAAGTGCACTATCTCCACTTTCCATGCTCTTAAAACTTGGAAAAAGATTCTCTTCTACTCCTGCGATAAAGACATAAGGAAACTCAAGGCCTTTTGCCCCGTGAACAGTCATCAAGGAGACTTCGCCGTTCATATTTTTATCACTGGAAACGAGGTCATTCGTATTGTCTAAGGTAACACTTTCCAAGAAGCCGGATAAGGTAGCAGCATTACTACTCATTTCAAATTGAACAATAGCATTTTTTAATTCATCAAGGTTTTCAAGTCTGGCGAGCGACTCGTAATCTTTTTTTATTTTCAATGCACCGACATATCCACTCTCATGAACAATTTTTTCATAGATATTACTTGGTTTATCATTCGCATCTATTAGCGACTTACAATCTTGAATCAAAGTAACGAATTCAAGTAACCGAGCTCTTACATTTTTTGAAAGCCTTAAACTTTTATAATCATCAGGGCTTTCTGAAATGAGCTCGACCACGCCCCAGAGAGATAGGTTTTTATCCACGGCAAGCGTCTCAAGCTTTCTAAGGGTTGTGGCTCCAATACCTCGGGCCGGCGTATTGATCACTCGACTAAACGCAAGAGAGTCTTTTTCATTAGTGAGAAGTCTCAAGTACGCTAAGATGTCTTTTACTTCTTTCCGTTCATAGAACTTAATTCCGCCAACAATTCGGTAAGAAATGTTGGCTCGCCTCAGGTAATCTTCAATAATCCGCGACTGCCCATTCGTTCGATAAAATACGGCCATATCATCTAATGACTGTTTTTCATTGGATAACTTTTGGATTTCTTCCGAAATAAATTCAGCCTCTTTTTTATCATCACTAACTTCCTGAATTTCAATTGCATCCCCATCAGGGTTATCCGTCCACATTTTTTTCCCTTTTCGCATTTTATTTCGCTCAATAAGGTATGTGGCGGCTTCAATGATATTTTTTGATGATCGATAATTTTGCTCAAGCTTAAGTATATATGTATCTGGAAAAGTTTTTTCAAAGTCTAAAATATTATAGATATCAGCCCCTCTCCAGCTGTAAATAGATTGATCCTCGTCACCAACAACGCAGATATTTTTTCTTTTTTCAGCCAACATATTTAATAAAATAAATTGAGCCTTGTTTGTGTCTTGATATTCATCAACAAGGATATATTCAAATCTATTTTGATAGCTCTCCAAGACTTGAGGAAACTCTCTAAAAAGCTTGATTACTGATGTAATTAGACTGCCAAAATCTAGTGCATTTGCATTAATTAACTCTCTCTCATACTCTTGATAGTAGCCATACAGTGGATCCAATTCATCATAACCATCAGGAAGAGGGTCGCCGCAGCTATGCCCTAAGTTTTTCAGACCTTCAATGTAATAGAGAATTTCAAATGGCGACATTTCTTTTTGAGAAATCCCATGGCGGGAGAGAATTGCTTTAGCGATACTTTTAGATTCAGAAGAATCATAAATCGTAAAACTTCTACTTAAACCGAGATAGGTAGCCTCACTTCTGAGAAGTTTCGCGCAAAAGGCGTGAAAAGTAGTGATCTGAAGTGCTCCGACATCCATTTCGACAAAGCGAGACACTCGCTCTCTCATTTCTTTTGCTGCTTTATTCGAGAAGGTAAGTGCAAGTATTCGATGTGAACTTAGTTTTTCCTCATCAATTAAATAAGAAATTTTTGAAACAAGAGTTCGCGTTTTACCGGAACCTGCTCCAGCAAGAATCATCATCGGCCCATTTGAATGAGTAACCGCTATTTTCTGTGTTTCATTTAATCCATTTAAATCAACCACAACTACTCCACCGTCACTGACTTAGCTAAATTTCGAGGTTTATCAATATCAGTTCCTTTATGTTTTGCAATGTAATAACTTAGTAATTGCCCAAATACATTTAGAGCAAGTGGAGATAAGTCATCTAGATCATCCACATCAAGCGGGAAACGGTAGTCAGAAATATTTTTTAATTCTTCAGTATCAGTTTTTCCGATAGTTAAAATTATGCCTTTTCTTGTTTTAATTTCCTGAATATTTGAGAGTGTTTTTTCAAATAAGTTATTTTCAATATACGCAATATTCACGACTCCCTCATCAATCATCGCAATTGGGCCGTGCTTAAGCTCCCCAGAGGCGTAACCCTCCGCATGGACATAGGCGATTTCTTTTAGTTTGAGGGCACCCTCTAATGCAATCGGAAAACTTTTATTTCTTCCTGTGAAGAAAAATCCATTTAGAGAGTGAATACTTTCAGCTATTTTTTTAATTTCGTCTGTTCTTGATAAAATTTCTTCAATTTTTTTCGCCAACCTCGAAGATTGTTTATTAAATTTTACTAAATCTACTGATTCACCCATGAGAGTCATTAACCGCTCAGATAAATAAACAGAAGTCAGACACTGCATTGTAAATGCTTTGGTACTCGCAACTCCAATCTCAGGGCCTGCGTTAATCATTAAGTTGAAATCACTTTCTCTATAAATCGTCGAGTGAGCAACATTAAGAATTGATAATGCTTTCACACCCATCTCTTTACACAAATGTAGTGCTGCAAGAGTATCTGCTGTCTCCCCACTTTGAGAAATAAAGACAGCTAAATCATTTTTATCAAGGACAGGATTGGCATAGCGAAATTCGCTTGCCATATCCACTGATACAGGGATTCGACACCGAGACTCAATAACATTCTTCGCAAACAGTCCCGCGTAATAAGCAGTTCCGCAGGCAACAATAGCAATACGCTTAGGAACAGTAGTTAAAAATTTTTGATTAGCCTCATTTTCTAAATGAATTTTAAATTGATCAATCAAATTAGGCTGCTCCCAGATTTCTTTTAACATGTAGTGTTCAAAATCACCTTTTGTATTTTCACTCGAAAGCAAACTATTTTTTTCCGTTTTAAATTTATTTGAGTCACTCAGGTCTGGTTCAACAAAAGCTATCTCTTGATCCATTGATAAAACACAAAGAACATTATTTTCGGGAAAATAAATTGTATCTATATATTTCTGTAGAGCATAAGGATCTGAGGAAACAAAATAATTAGTCCCATCATCAGACTGACCGCAAGCAAGAGGTGCATTATTTTTGATAGCATATATTTTTCTCTCGTCTCTGTTTAATGCTACTAAACAATTATTCCCACGAATTCTACTAAAAGCAGTAAATATTACTTTTGAAAATTCTTTCTCCGTTTTTGATATTTTCTCTACTAAACGAACGAATACTTCTGAATCTGTATCGGATAAAAATTGATAACCTTCTTTAATGAGCTCTTCTTTTAGTTCTGAAGCATTTTCAATAATTCCATTATGGACAACTGAAAAACCATCGCCAAAATGAGGGTGAGAGTTAACCTTGTTTACATTTCCATGAGTCGCCCAGCGTGTGTGACCAATCCCTGCAAAATAAATTTCTTTAAGATTTGAAACTTCTTTTCTTAAATTGGTTAGTCGGCCTTCTTTTTTGGCCGTAATAATTTTTCCATCACGATCTATTAAGCTCACGCCAGCACTGTCGTACCCTCTATACTCTAAAGCTTCTAAACCATCCAAAACAACACTCAGCGAATTGAAGGTACCTAAATGCCCTACGATTCCACACATAATCTACCCCTCTTATTTTTTTAGAAACCTTTTTGCCATGCCTTCTTTTGTTACTTGGCGGCTTCGAGAAATGGCAAAATCCCCGTCATTTAAATTACTACTTATTGTTGAGCCACTTGCAACAAAACAATTATCACCAATATTTACAGGTGCAATCATTTGAGAGTCTGAGCCAATAAAACAGTTCTCTCCAATAATTGTTTGATGTTTATTTTTACCATCATAATTACAAGTGATGAAACCACAGCCAATATTTGTTTTCTGGCCGATTTCAGCATCCCCAACATAAGAGAGGTGGCTTACTTTTGACCCTGCCTTTAAAATTGATTTTTTAGTTTCAACGAAATTTCCAACCTTACACTCCTCCCCAATTTGTGAACCGGGTCTTATGCGTGCAAAAGGTCCAATACTTGCACCATTAAAAATCAGAGAATCCTCCAAAACAGTGTATGGCAATATTGTTACGTCTTCTCCAATTATTGTATTTGAGATTACACATCCTGTTTCAATACAAGAATTCTTCTTGATTGTAGTTTTTCCTCGCAAGTGAACATTCGGCATAATTTTTACACCAGGCTCAATTTTTACATCATTATCTATATAGGTAGTATTTGAATCAATTATACAAACACCACTTTCTTGAAATTGTTCACACATTTTTTTTCTGGCCAATTGCTCAGCCTGCTCTAGTTGCGTCATCGTATTTACCCCTAAAAATATATTTTCACCATCATCAACTGTAATGAAATCACAGCTATCTTTCAGGCCCATGATGTCTGTGAGATAAAACTCACCAGATTTATTTTTGTTATCAAGTTTCCCAATTTTTTCTTTTAAATAACTTTGATCGACTAAATAAATTCCAGAATTGACCTCATTAATTTTTTTATCTTCTGCTGAGGCGTCTTTCTCCTCAATAATTGAAATACCTTTATCGGAACTTACTCTTTTAATGCGGCCATAGCCATGTGGGTTGTTGGCGATAAAACTCAAGCCGCAAGCGTTAAGATTAGAATTATTTTTAAAATCAATGAGACTCATTAAAGCATTTTTTGTAATTAAGGGAGTATCCGCACATAGAATCATTACCTCATCTGAATCAAATTTTGTCTGATTAATAAACTCTGAAACTGCATGTCCAGTTCCTAACTGCTTTTCTTGATAGATATATTCAAGATTCAAATCATCAAAGTTTTTATTTAAATAATCCTGAATCATCTCTTTTTGATGACCTAAAATAATTGAAAGCTTAATTTGAGCATGATTTTTTAGCTTAATGATTTCTGTAATTACTTGATGAATCAAGTTGGTGTGTTGGAAACTCACAAGAGGCTTTGGCGTTTCAACCCCCAGGCGAGTTCCTTTGCCTGCTGCTAGAATGACGATACAAATTTTCTTATTCATAGGGCTACCTTAAGCGGAATATAGTGCCTCAATGGTCTGCTGCAACTAGCAAACCTATTGACTTCAAAGGAAGTCATTATCAGTCTTAAATGGTCAATTTTGAAGAAAATAATAAGTAAAAACGCTACTTTTTCTTAAAGCGTTTTGTAATTATCCCGAAATACATAATGCGAATTGATTAATTTTTTGATGGAGTAAAAATGGTCACAAACTATGATGGCGGAGATATTGAATTTAAAGAGTCTATGCCCCTTCTGCCAATTAGAGATATAGTCGTTTATCCTTTTATGATTTTGCCTCTGTTTGTTGGGCGAGATGCGTCAATACAAGCAGTAGAAGCATCTCTAAGTGAATTTGATCGATTAATCCTACTATCAAGCCAAAAAGACATTACTGACGAAAGTCCCCACCCGGATGAAATATATCAGACTGGTACGGTTGCGATGATCATGCGAATGAGAAAGTTACCTGATGGAAGGTTAAAGATTTTAGTCCAAGGTTTATCCAAAGCTAAAATTATCAACTTTGAACAAGAAGCACCATATTTTAAGGTCAAGCTAGAAAAGGTTGTTGAATCAATCACTCAGCACGATGAGGTTGAGACGAATGCGTTAATGAGAAATATAAAAGAACAACTGGAAAAGTTGATTTCTCTCGGAAAAGTGCTTTCATCGGATATTTTGATGGTGCTTGAAGACATTCATGAGCCAGGAAGACTTGCTGATTTGATTTCCTCTAACCTCAACTTACATGTTTCAGAAGCGCAGATGATTCTTGAAACACTCGATCCAATTGAAAGACTTCATAAAATCAATGATATCATCGCAAGAGAACTTGAAATAATTTCTATGCAAAACAAAATAAAAGGAAATAACCAGTCAAATTCAGACATTGAACAAAAAGAATATTTTCTTCGCGAGCAAATCAAGGCGATTAAAAATGAACTCGGTGATGAGTCTGGCGACCCAGAGGATGAATTCAAAGAAATTAAAAATAAAATCATTGCAGCTCAAATGACCGCTGAGGCAGAAAAAGAAAGTTTAAAGCAACTGTCTAGATTAGAAAAAATGCACCCTGACAGTAGTGAATCAGCAATCATCAGGAATTACCTAGAATGGATGGTTGAGCTTCCCTGGAACAAAGAATCAGCAGAGGAAATCGATCTTGATAAATCTTTAGAGACTCTAAATGAAGACCACTTTGATTTAGAAAAAGTAAAAGAACGAATACTGGAATACATTGCGGTTAAAATGCTTAAGGGTAAAGAAATGAAAGGTCCAATTCTTTGTTTTGCTGGCCCTCCTGGTGTTGGAAAAACATCTCTTGGAAAATCTATTGCAAAAGCTGTTGGAAGAGAATTTGTGCGTATTAGTTTAGGTGGTGTAAAGGATGAAGCAGAAATTAGAGGTCACCGCCGAACTTATGTAGGGAGTATGCCCGGTCGAATGGTTCAAGCACTCAAGCAAGTTCAAACAAAAAATCCGTTAGTCCTTTTAGATGAGGTAGATAAAATGGGGGGAGATTTTAGGGGTGATCCAGCTTCTGCATTACTCGAAGTATTGGACCCTGAACAGAATTCATTTTTTAGAGATCACTATATTAATACACCGTTTGATTTATCAAACGTCATGTTTATTGCAACGGCCAATAATTTAGAAAGCATCCCTGGGCCGCTTCGTGACAGAATGGAGGTAATTAACTTATCTGGTTATACCCATGAAGAAAAACTGGCCATATCTAAAAAATATTTAATTCCCAAGCAGATGAAAGAAAATGGTATTACTCAAGATCACGTAGACTTTAGTGATGACAGCCTTTCGGCCGTAATAAAAAACTTCACACTTGAAGCTGGACTGCGGAACCTTGAGCGAAAGATTGGTGCTCTTTGCAGAAAAGTAGCAATGAGAATTGCGAAAGGAGAAATCAGCAAAACAAGTATCACGCCGGTATTGGTTGAGAAGTATTTAGGGCCACCACAATTCACTGAAGAAGATGCACAAATTTATGATGAAGTAGGTGTGGCGACAGGACTTGCATGGACTTCCTTTGGAGGGTCTGTGCTATATATTGAGTCAACTATGATGTCTGGGTCAGGTTTAACTCTGACGGGACAACTAGGCGATGTTATGCAAGAATCTGCTAAGACAGCGATGGGTTATATAAGGTCAAAGGCTGAAGACTTTGGAATTGACCACTCTGTATTCAAAGAAAATGAGTTACATGTTCACCTACCTGCAGGTGCGACACCAAAAGATGGGCCTAGTGCGGGAATTACATTGGCAACTAGCTTAGTATCTCTTTTGACCAATATGCCCATCGATAAGTCTGTTGCAATGACGGGAGAAATAACACTTACAGGAAAGGTCTTACCGATTGGTGGCTTAAAAGAAAAAGCTCTTGCGGCGATGAGGATGGATATTAAAAAAATAATAATTCCATGGAAAAATAAAAAAGATTTAGTTGATATACCTGAAGAATATCGAAAAAAATTAGAATTTATTCCTGTCAAAAACTTTTACCAGGTACTTGAGGTAGCAATTTTGAATTGGAATGATTACGTGAAAAATGTTTCAAAAAAACAAGAGAGAGAAAGCAAAAGACCAAGTATTGCGGCATAAGTTTCTTGAAACGCAAAGAATTCAAAACAATACTATTTTAAGATAAAATAGTTTAATGAAAAAGGTTGAGCACAAGAAATCTAATTTCAAAATACTAGTTATAGATGACTCTAGTATATCTATTAACTTTGTCACCGAGACCCTCGCTACAGCAGGATATACAACCGTAGAGCAAGCAGCGACCGCTAACGAAGGTCACAGCATCATACAAACGAAAGATTTCCATCTATATATCATTGATTTAGTAATGCCAAAAATCAGTGGTATAGAGTTAGCAAAAGAAATCATGGATGGAGATAAAAGTGGATGTGTGCTTATGATGAGTTCTCTTGATTCTGAGAATGTGATGATTGAGTCTATCGCTAATGGAGCAAAAGACTTTCTCCCAAAACCATTCACAAAATTAGACCTAATTAGTTCCGTTGATAAATTATATGAATATGCAATTAAGGAAAAGATTTTTTAAAAAGGACTTATGATATGTTTGGATTAATTCGTTTCAGTTTTTATTTTATTTTTTCTACACTTATTCTTAGCTTACCTTTTAACAATCAGCCGCTTTTTTACAGTGTTCAAAAATACTCCACACCAATCACTAATGCTACTATATGGAAGTTAAAAACATTTTACGGAGATATTTTTCTCGAAAAAGAAGACTCAAATAAGATGAAAGAAAAAATTGACCAGATTAGCTCTTCCTTGAGTAGCAGTGTAAGAAAGAAGTTTTCACCGAGCCCTCAACGATCAAAGAGACAGCGTTTTTTTAAAACGAAAGAACATGAGCCTCATCATGAATATGACCCAATCGAAAGGAAGCAATTAGAAAAAATATTTGAGAGAGAGTAGTCCTCTCTCTCAATTATTTTTTTTACTGGCTTACAGCTGCAGGTTGAGCATTTTCTTCAGAGCCTACTTGTGACTCCACATCAACGTCAACACTTCTTTCTGCTGAGATAATTTGGATGCATTCTGCCTTCATGTTTTCACCAACTTCTGCAGCGAAAGAAATAGAAGATCCTAACAACAACATTACAAATAACAATTTCATCATCAACCTCCTCAAAGATGAATATGATATAGGACTAACTGCATACAACATGCCAATAATTAATGGCACTTTTCAAGGACATAAGCCCCTTTTATTTTTGCTTTTCCAACAGGTGTATAAACATTTGACAAAAAAAAGCCCGAATCTAAATTCGGGCTTCACAATAAAAAAGATGGAAAATATTACTACTTAGGTGTTGCCCCTCTTGAAGCAGCTTCATCAGCATTAAGGCAAACTGTTTTATTTTGACCGTTCTCACTTATCACGTATAAACTAGTTCCAGAACTACAAGATAGATTATCCGTACTATCACTAACCGATCCGCAGTTAGCAGAAAAAACGTTTAAAGATACAGTCATTAAAAGAATTGCTAATACACTTAATTTTTTCATTTCTTACTCCCTGTTTTGTTTACATATTTGGTTGCATTTAATATGCCAAAACAAATTCGAGTTTTCAGGTACTTGCAAATAACGTAAGAGCTTATTTTTTGATATTGCCTAATAAATGAACAAAAAAACCCCCACTAAAGGTGGGGGTGAATAATCATGTTTATAAAAAATATTCTACTGAACTCTTGCTGCATTTTCAGGGACAGTTTCTCCCTCTCCTACACATATAGTTCTACGAACATCTCCATCATCACCGTGACTTTCAGTAACAACATAAGCAACTGACGGTTGGCGACATTCTTGATCATTGCCCTCTGTTTGCCCGGTATTACAAGCCAGCACCACCAAAGGTCCAAATACAAAGAATAATATAATTAAATATTTCATAATATTTCTCCTGCTTAAATGTTTAGATTTACACCGGCAGGCTTGACGATATCAAGTAAAGCCCTAAAAGCCTGAGTGACCTTTAGTGCCATTCTGTGACCCTGCTTTGATCTTTTAACGTTCTTTATCTCACCGTAGTTATCGTATTCTACGTTGATTTTCCCAACTCCACCCATCGCAATTTCAATAGGCTTGCCTTGATTATTATAGGTAAACTCTAGAACTTGTTTGGATTTCTTTTTCTTGTCATTATTAATCATCTTAACAATACGACCTTTTGAGTTATAAAAAAGGTTAACCTGGTTATCTTTATTCTTGGCAAGTTTCAAATCTCCTTTTGAAGAATAATCAAAAAAAGTCTCCCCATCATTGTTCTTAACCCACGATATCTTTTTTAACTTTTTATCATATTTCAACTTAACCATATCTCCCTTAGTTGAAACCTTTGAGGTAAGAAGACCATCATCATAGGTAAAAGTTGTCACATCTTTTCCCTGCGTAATTTTAAGGGGCAAACCACAACATTCAGAATAAATCGTTTCTGTATCTCTACCATTAACTGATGTGAATATTCGGTATGTATAAGTTGCACCATCTTTCTTTCTTCTTATTTCATACTCGTATTTATTGTCTCTCCACTTACTATCAAACCCTTTTTTCGAAACAGTTGTCCAGTAGTGCATATCGGGATTTCTCTTGTCACTTCCATACTTATAACGGGTTACTCTGTTGTCTCTATCCTTTACTTCTTCAGTAAATTTTTTCTTCTGTGTATACTTAATTTCAGTCGAAGTGCCATCCGTATAAGAGATTTTCTCTAGATTATAATTTGGATCATAAGAATACTTATATGTATTTCCACTAACATCATTTGCTTGAATTAAACCGTATCCCTTCTTGTCGTATGAATATGTTGCTTTTTTGTCTCCAGTTGATCTAATTGACTTAACAAATGTAGGAGACGAATCATACCACTCAAAAAATAGCTGCTTCGCTTGACTGTCTTTGATTGAAACAAGGTCTCCGTTTTTATATGTTAAACTAACTTTATATCCATACTTATCCTTGACTTGAGTCAAGTTTCCTATCTTGTTAAACAAATGCTCTGTACCATCTGCAAGCGTTCTCTTATACCCTTGACTTACTTTTTCTACAGTTTGAAAACCTCTAACATTTGAGTATAATTTAGTTCCATTTGCTAGGTTCACCTTTACTTGATAACGCTCACTGTATGACTGCCTAAGGTGCGCATCTTTTACGAGATTAGACCTTAATTTTTTTACATCAGATTCTGAAAAATTCTTTTCCTTTTTAAGTTTTGCAATAATCAAATCCGCCGCAGCTTCGACATTGACAGAATCTTTGGGAGTAAATCTTGTTCGTGCGCCACTTCCATTTTCATGAATAACAACAGCACCATCCGCACCGACCTCAAGCCTTGTTTCAAACTCACTTCCCCACCCCATGCCAAACCAACCTGCGTGTGTAGAATGACTGTTATAGGTACGAGTTATCTCTAAGTCTTTTCCTCCACCTGGGACAACTATATCCGTGTAAGATACATAAAAGTTTCCATTCTTGTAGTTAACTCCGGCCAATAAGTTATTTTGGAAGAGTAGTAAGCCTACAGACAGAATTTTAATAAGGTTTACTTTTTTCATCAAACGTCACTCCTGTGTGAATCTAGATAAAACTTCATCGGAACATATTCATAATATATTAACTATTAAATAAATTATGTTTTCACCTTCACTATTTTCATTATAACGATCAAACCAATTGCGTCCATAATAACTGCTCCTACAAACATTGCAATTCCAAGGGGATGAGTCATCATCCTTGACATCCCCTGAGGGTCACTCGAAGCAAAAATACCTCCTATAACAAATGGCATAGCGGCAATTGTATAACCTTGAAAAAGACCTTGTGCGACTAACGTTTCCACCTTTTGCTTCAACCTAACTCGCTCTCGAATTACCCCGATTATTGTGTCAAATGTTTCCGCTAAATTACCACCTGTCTCTCTTAATATATTAACGCTAGAAACAAACATATCATTGTCCTGAGTTTTTACTCTTGCTGCCAAGTTATCAAAACACTCTTCAATGGGTACACCGATACGATTTTGAGAGAGTATTAGGTTGAATTCAGCTGATATGGGATCAGGCATTTCATCCACAACCATCGATATAGCCTGAGGAACGGATAGACCGGCCCGTAAACCATTAGCCAATAGAGTAAGTCCATCAACCATCTGCCCTTCATACTTTTTAATACGACGTTCTACCAATTTATTCATTATTGGCCTGGGTATTTTAAATGCAATAAAGCCAACGAGAAATCCAACGAAAAGACCAAAACCCCAACTGATGAAAATACCTATTAGGACGAATGAGATACCGCCACCACCGAGCGATAGACCCAGTAAAATGTATGTGATGTGATCGGAGTTTGCCTCGATCATAAGAAATTCACATTTCTCTAGAATAAATGTTCTTGTTCCAATCGTTTGATTTTCTATCCAATCAAAAATACCTTGACTGTACTTGTAGGTATAAAAAAATATTAATAAACCAATTAATGCAATTAATGTGGTCTGATCAAATAATCCAATTAAACCTTCCATTATTTTTCCTATTTTTTTACTGGTGGCTTATTTGGTTTTTGCACTCCACCCGAGGGACCTCCGGGCTTTCTTTGCGGATTTGAAGCTGGTTTTGCTGCAGGCTTTGCAGCAGGGGCCGCATCATTTTTAAATAAACCGCGAGGAATATTAAAACCTTTTTTTTCTAAAAGCTCGATAAACTTTGGAATAAATCCAGTGGCTTGAAAATCACCTTTTATCTTTCCACTTTTATCAAAACCTCTTTGTTCAAATTTAAATATATCTTGCAAGGTTACCACTTCTCCCTGCATACCGCCGATCTCGGTTACATAAGTTACCCTTCTACTTCCATCATCGAGCCTGGATTGTTGGATTATTAAGTGAACAGCACCTGCAATCATTTCCTTGATTGCTTTCGGTGAAATTCCAGCTCCTGCGTACTGAACAAGAGTCTCGAGTCGACCGATACATTCTCGAGGATTATTGGAGTGAACAGTTGTCATTGAACCATCATGCCCAGTCCCCATTGCCTGGAGCATATCAAGAGTCTCGCCGCCACGGCACTCTCCAACAACAATTCTATCAGGACGCATTCTTAAGGTTTGCTTAACCAAACATCTAATATCAACAGCACCATCCCCCTCAAGCGAAGGAGGCTTTGTTTCAAGGCGCACAACATGATCCTGAGGAAAATCAAGTTCAGCAGAATCCTCACATGTAATAATTCGCTCGTTGGTTGGGATGAAGCCACCCAATACATTAATCAGAGTAGTTTTCCCAGACCCAGTACCACCAGAGATCACAATATTTCGATGTGCATCCGAAACGGCAATACGAAGGAAATCGGCCATGTTTTGGGTCATCGATCCAAATCCAACTAGATCTTTCCATCCAAGCCTGTTTTCTGGAAACTTTCGAATTGTAATGGTACCACCATCTAGTGCGCATGGAGGTATAATCGCGTGAACCCTTGAACCATCTGAAAGTCTCGCATCAACATAAGGAGTTTTTTCATCAATTCTACGCCCAATAGGGGCAACAATTCTTTCAATAACATTCAATACTTGTCGATCATCTGTAAACACAATTTCTGAACGACGAATTTTTCCGCCTTTTTCAAAATATATTTTATTAGGACCTATAACCATTATTTCAGAGCACTCTTTATCACGAAGCAAGTCCTCAAGTGGACCCAATGCCAAAGCCTCATCAAGAATTTCTTTAACAAGGTTGTTCATGTCTTCTCGAGAGTTTAAAATTCCCTTTGTGTCCTCTTTACCAATCAGATCAACAACCATTTTTTTCGTTTTTTCCCTGAGAATTATTTTTGCCTTAGAATCATTATCCTCTCCACCTTTGAAGTCCATTTCTTCGACTAAGCCTTTGTGAATTCTCTTCTTTAAATCTATCCAGGGATTCTTCTTTCCACCTGCGACTTGATCGCTTCCAGACTTTGTTTTTACATCACTTGGCTTATTTAAGCTTTCAAGTGACCTCAATATATTCTTTTGAATAATTTTTCTTATTAATTCAGTAATTGCTTTTGCAAAAGGGCTTCCCTTTGCAAAAGTGATGACAGGCTTAGATGAATTTAGCGCTTGTATACAACTTTGATCATCTTTCGGAATAACTGAAAACACTGGCCGTCCGATTTGCTTTGTCATTATTTCAGCCGATATAGGATGTCCCTTCTGGCCCTGATTCATAATTAAAAAAATCATTTCTTTAGGAAAAAGCATCGTAATGAGATCTGATAGCGTTCTTTTCGTTTGGTTGACCGCAAGAATGTCTGGAGGAACAACAAGAAAAATAAGTGTTGAAAACTCTAAAGCTTTTAGCGCCAATGGACTAAGTTCTGATCCAGCATCAATGATGATAATCGGATAAATATTTTTTGCTGCTTTTAATAACTTACCTAAAGCACTCGCATCAATTCCCTCAGCCGCAATAACATCGGTCGGCATTCCGACAAAGTGTACATTTTGAGGGTGCGGAGTAACTAATTGAGATATTGATTTAGGATCGATCGCTCCTGTAAACTCTGCAATATCTTTGAGGGTTTTCTTTGGTTTAATACCAGTAATTAAATTCTGGTCTCCTGCCGCTTTTGAATCAAAGTCCAACAAGAGAGTTTTTTGTCTCATCTCTGCGGCAAAACTAAACGCCATATTCGCGGCAACCATAGATTTACCGACACCGCCTTTACCACCAAGAATTGTAATAACATGGCCGACCACCTAACGCCCCCTCTGCTTAAATTTTCGCTTAATTTCATTTGTACCTTCGCTCGCGGAATCGATCGTTTCAGGTGTAACAAAGATAGCAAATTGACTTCTATTTGATGAAAAGCCTTTTGATCTTAAAAATGAAAACAATGGAACAATTCCATCTGCTTCCGAAAATTGAGGTGTTCCAAATGGTGGGTCTCGATCATAATCGGTTGAGGTCTTACTAAGAACAATTCCACCGATTGCTGCAGACTCCTTTGATTTTACAACGACATTTGTATTTAATTTATTATCAATTGTTTCAGGCGGATCACCGACAGTGCTTCCTATTACTATATCTAATTCCATCTTAATTTTTTCTTTAGGTAGAACTTGAGGCGTCACACCAATGGCAAAAGAAGCCGTCGCCGTCATTGCTTTCGTAAATTCACCAGTTCCGAGAGCAAAAGGTTTAGTTGAGGACTTCGACAGTTTCGCTGGCTTTTTATCTTCAGTGATAATAACACCAGACTGAATTATTCTGGCGTGCCCTGCGCCTTTTGCGCTCGCCAGCTTTGGGAATAAATTCGATATAGTAGCAGCAAGGGTACCATTAGATTTACTAGATACGCCTCCAGAATCTACTCGATTAAAGCTTACCGAACCACCATCACCAGTCATAAGAGGAATCCACTTGAACCCAAAGACCTTGCTGTAATCTTTACTTAACTCAACAAATTGAACGATTACTTTGACTAATTTAGGGACACTAGGAGGAGAGCTTTGCTGATTGACGACAATAAAGTTTTCTATAGGGTTCTTTTTAAGAGTTTTAACTAATTTTTCTCGCCTTGCTTTACTATCCAGGGTTGCAGGAAAATACGCCATTGCAATTAACTCCGCTCTAGCCTTATCGCCATCATTACCGGCAACACCTTCCAACCAATAGCTTCCGTTAACTACTCTGACTGTTACATTTTTAAGACCCGCTTTTTGTATCTCGTCCTGCATTTTACGAGCAATTAATATTTGAGTTTGTGGATGCATTTCAACCAGAAATATAACATCTTTAAATTCATTCCTTTGTAAGATAGTAAAAATTCGCCCCAAATCATCTGGCACAATTATTTGCCCCTCCATGACGACCTCTCCGGCTTTAATGCCGATTTGAACTCCTTCAATATCACCAAGAAAAGTTTTTAACTTTTGTACAAGTTTCCCTTTCGCCGTCTCCGTTACCGTAACTTCGTAATAAGCTTTGAGATCACCAACTGTATTAAATACACGCACAGTTGTTGGTTGAGACCCCGCCTTTACACCTTTTAATGTTAACCTTCTTTTTCCTGGAGCAATACGGTAATCCAAAATAGCTGTATTACCAATTTCAACAGTGGTGTAGGGAGCAAAATTAAGCGTTTCAACATAGTCTTGCCCAATAACTACCTCTATTTTTTTGGGCTTCATTTTTTTGCCATCATCCTGAGAAAAGACAGCGAAGGATAAAAAGCAAAATAGTGGCAAAAAAAATCTCATCACTATTTTTTACCCTTCGCTCGAAAATACTCGATTGCCTCTGCCTTATCTTCCCCTAAAATGTCATACAAACGGGTTGCTTGAGATCTCACAATTTGCTTATCATTGTTATTTCGAAGCGACAGAAAAGGTTTTGGATCTAAGTACTTTACAACGTGAGTAAGTTTTTGAGCTTGAAATGGGGTAACCTCTAAAGAAACTGTATTGTACCTTTCATAAGTACTAAGATTCATTTTTTTTATTTCTCTTCCCATTTTCATACCAATCAAGGGAATTGAGTTTGAGACATTAAAACCAGTTGAAAGAACGAGAACGTCTTCGAGAATTGTTTTTGTGATTTGTCGATCCTTCGCGCCGACAATATATTCAATCTTTGCCAAAACATCGACTCGATCACCTGGCTTAATTAATTTCCCAACAGATTGTCGATCATCAACGAGAATCGCTACTGCACGATAACCATTACTCACCTGTCTGCTTAACCCTGTTTTTTGCCCAGGGTAACTGACTCTCGGTTTTGTAATTTGTTCACCTTTCAAAATCGGAACTGTTGCAACTGTATTTTCAAGCTCTCTAACTGTTTTAAAGTGCCCAGGAGATAAAAACTTTGCTGGAACTGTTGTTGTCATTACCTTGCTATCATCAATTAACTCGAGCTCGTTGATATCATTTTTAGCAACAATAACCGTTTCCATTAATCCATACTTCTGAGTCATTACTTTCGTTTGATCCTCAACATATGAATAAACCATAAACATGGAAAAACCTGCAATCACCAACGCTAGCGTAAAAGCCTTAGAGTTCATAAATAAAAATCCTTTACGAATGGATACGTCTATTACCTATGATTTTATCAAATTAACCAACTGAATTATTGTAGGCATTTTTAGCCTACCTACTAGTTGCTATTAGCGCAATTTGGTGCAGACGAAAGCACGGCTTGCCAATTCCCTGACTCACCTATCGTGTAGACCGATCCACATAAACCATAAACAGAGTATACTCGAATAAATTGACTCTTGCCCTCCGCTCGTTCAGTCACCTCTTGACAGGTATCTATAGGTTGTCCAAAAAAACTATTTAATTGATAACAAGGAGCCTTCGGCTGCCTTCCATTGACAAGTTCCTCACTCCAACCGAAAGCACTATAACCAACTTGAGTCATACCACCTAATTGCTTCAAGTCATTGATTGATGGAAAGTATGATGAATTTTTTAATTTATAATAATAGTACCCACGCAAATGTTTTTGTTGATTAATCGAACCATTTATTGCACCACCTACTTTTAAAAAAGTTTGCAACAATAATAAAAGAAAAGGGATAAAGACAATAAACTCAAACACAGATTGCCCTTTTTTATTTCTGAATCTCATCAGCATCCATTATCCCACAGAGTAATAAAGTCTATGTCACAGCTTTCTCCAGTCAATTCAACAATTGCCGCGCAAGTTCCTCTCGCACATTCACTTACAACTGGTACTCGCCCAAGAAATGACTCCGAGACTAGGTTAATTTTCTCACCGCCACCAACCATTGGAGATATACTAAAGTCTTCCTTTAGAACTGTTTTAATTCCCACGTACACATTATTTTCAACCTTGCCAGGAGACAGAACCTTAATACCTGATTGATTAATAGAACCAAAAATTTTTCGATATACACTGTTGATTGCTATCGTCTTAGCGTTGTCATCTGTACTGACTGGTGATGCTGAATTGTTATCTTGAACCATATATGACCTAGACGCCATGTAATTCGCGTAATGAACCATATAGCCTTTTGTAAAATTGAAAGCTAGTTTTACAAAAAGAATAATAACAATACACACAATCCCAAAAGTTAAAATAAACTCTGCTAAAGATTGCCCTGAGTTATTCATTTTAAGTCTATGGATACGGAGTTTCCGGACTGAAGAATCTTGTTTTCCCTCCGGTAAAAAAACTCTCATGCTCCCCTCCATAGGATTCATTCGTGCGATCATTGTTACCGCTTAAGCCATGCCGATATTCATATTCAAATTGCTTTCTTAATTTTGCAAAAAGAGCTGAATCTTCACCAAAAATATTTTTAAAAGCATCACTTTTAAAAATAGAAACACCTATCATAAGCAACATACCGAGCAACAAAATATATTCGACTAATGATTGGCCTTGTCTATTCATAAGCCACCAATATTTATTTAATTAGATCTATATTATTCATACCGAATATTATCCAACTCAAAAGAATAATTGGAGCAAAGGGGAATTTTTTTCCATAACACTGTTTAAGATATGAGACTTCTCGATGACGGAAGAATTCAAATATTAATCGCCTTCCAATAAAAGTATTATATAAAAATTGTGCAGACCCGACTAATGTTGTTACATATAATAAAGAGAAAAGAAAATCTTCATGAAATGCTACTGGCAACAAAAGATAGATTGAGACCAAAAATTTAGAATCTCCCCCTCCCATTATTTTCAGTGTATAAAATGCAAAACCAACAATAAAAAATATAAATGGGTAGTATAATTGACCCACCTGAAAGGCAAAAATACCTTTAAATAGAAAATATAAAATAAAAAAAATAAACAAGTTTAAAACAACCCAAATATTGGAAATTTTTCTATATTTAAAGTCTAGAATAGCAACAGCAATTAGCTCGATTACGAGGAAATAAAATAATTGCTTTGGCATTACTGTCATTGATTTATATATCCATTAAAAAAACAGTTCGACTCACATACCCCAACACTTAAATGCTGACTTAATATAAATGAGAAACTTGTAAATGTGTTATCCATCATCGTGTTTAAAGCCTTGATGAGTCCTAAACTAATTAAGGTAAATAAACTGAAGATTAATACATACTCTACTAGCGCTTGGCCTGAGTGTTTTTTTCTGACTACCATTACTTATTAGATTATTACATGAACACGAAAGGAGGATAGAAAGAAATATTTTCTCACAAATATTTTTAAGGATTCCAAAATAAGCATTTTAGAAATTTTCGTTGAAATGATAGATAACTTTACTACAGTCCCTGTGTAATTTCAGACTCTACCTTACCAAAAACTGTATTCATAACCGAATTAAGTTTAGTATTTAAAGTTTCTTTAAACTTCAACACTATCATTGCAACTACAGCGACGAGTAGAATGTACTCTGTAGATGTTTGACCATCATCGTCTTTCAAATAATTGATAAATTCAGTCAACATAGCTTAACTCCTGACACCCAATAGTACTCTTTAATACTTAACGGATACACACGAGAAGACTTTAGCAAAACCTTCTCCGATTGCCCATCTGTCCCTAGTGACGTCTGGGTTACCCTTAATGCATCCCTTGCGAGATAGACCAGCTGCTAAAAGGGTACGGACTAGGATGCGTTCGATCACATTGACGCTCATGGCGTTCCCTATCTGCTGCCCCAGATGC
>JAURQB010000113.1 GCA_030836365.1 Bdellovibrionota bacterium
ATGATCAAGCGGGAGGTTACTTTGATAGTAATTGAGAATTTCACTACTGTAGAGTGAGTTCTCTAAAACCTCATAGAAGCGTATCTTCCAGCCATAGCGGATAAGCTGCAGGGTGAGCTCCTCTTCTAGAGCGTCCTGCGGATCCCATTGCCGCCATACCCTTTGGCGGTATTCGTCGTAGACCTGAGGATCTTGCCCGATGGGAACCAAACGCTCCGCATAAATCCCATGTTTAAGGGCATTGGCACTGGATCGCGCCTTCCCCTCATCGCTAATGGGACCTTTTGTGAGTTTGCCATTACGACGACTCGCCTCTTGCTGTTTCATCGAACGCTTTTTGGCGGTGTAATCAAAAAGTCTTTTAGGATGGTCCATTGACTTCGTCGTCCCAATCAATTAGTGCTAATTGTTGATCTTTACTCATTTCGTCGTAGTCAGGAAATAAACGTCTCATTCGAACATAGTGATCGGAGCGCTTTGGAATACGAGGAACCTCCACTCTCCTCCACTCTCCGGTGGTTGGGTCGGTTTCCCACTTGTAGGTGCGTTTGACCTTTCTCGGTCGACGTACATAAAAAGCGTGACTATAAAAATAAGAGTCCATTGCTTTACCTCTCTGGTCTAAGACCAATAGTTGATAGTGAGAAATTTAGGAGAAATTTTGGGTCAAAAAAATAAGACTATTTAAATGACCCAGCCTCTATCTTTTAGGCTAAAAGCTTTCGAAGTCGCTCTTTCGATAATCGACGAATTTTAACAAGTATAGGGTTGTCTATCTGTTCCTCACTTCGAGCATGCAAAGATTGATATATTAAATCTGCCAACTCTCGCTTAGAGAATTTGCTATTTTTTTGGTGAAATTGTGATGCTAAAACTTGAAGGTGTTCTTGCGCCTCCTCATTCAAACGATTGAAAGATCCAATTGGGCGGCCCTGTTTGGGACGTGAGCGACTAGCAAATTGCATGAGTTGGTCTAAGGGAGTTCGATAAAGTTTTGCAAATTGGCCCACGGAAAGATTAGCAATTAATCCCTCGAGACCCTCGTACTCGCTAAAATGAAATTCGTATTCATCGCGGATAATCTGTTCAGCTTGTGAGAAGCTTAATCCAGTCATCCACTCTAATTTTCTAATCGATCCCGGATTGGAAATTTTATACCCATCCAAAATCAAAGAGATATGATCGCGAAACGCAATCATCTTCTTAGTATCCCCAAAGGGAATAATACAACGAAACTTCACATCGGATCCAAAGATTTTTTGGTACTCTTGATAGCGCACACTTAACGGTCTCTCTGACTTTCCAAACTTTAAGTATTGATTATTGACCTTGGCTACTTTTTTAATTCGACGTGGATCTAAATCGAGAGGACGCAAAGACCTACCCTGTGGTTGAGCCAAATAAATTCCCATCTGATTAAGTGTTGTTGTCATAATTAGAATTTTATAGATTAATTGAATGAGCTTGTTTCTTGAAGCAATAAATCAGATTAATCAACATCATTATTTTGGTCCAACTGAATTTCTTCAATACTGTAAAGATATCAATTTTAAAACCAAAGGAACCACCGCTCAGTATATCTCTTTAGATTTTTACGAAAAACTCCCTAAAGAATTAAAAGAAAACCAAACTATGGTTTTAAGAATGGGAGGGGGGCAAAAGACAAATTTTGTCCTTTTCAAAACTGATAATAATTTAAAAAACTTCTTTCTTAATGACGAGGATATTTTTTCAAACCTAGAACCTAGAACTTTTATGCCCAAAGTAGAAATGAGAGAGCTAATTCCTTACTATTTAATGCCAACAAGATCAGAGACTACTTTTGTGAATTTTGCCCTATCAACAGGAGTTTTCCATAAAGCACTTGGGCTTGATGAGAATGCTAAAATCACGATGCCCGCTACAGGCAAATCAACATTTACTTTTGATGTTAAAGTCCACTCGTACATCAATCATATCTTCCATCATAAATCAGGACAGGTAGAAATAGATGGTATTTTTCTAGGCCAGAAAAACGGTGAAGACTGTGTTTATGTACTAGAAGCTAAAAACTCAGACTCAAACACTACCTTATCAAAACATAAATTAGTTTATCCGATACTCTCAATAGCCAATTCAGTGCCATTAGATATTAAGATAGTTCCTGTGTACATGAAATCTATTGAACACAAAGAATTTTTTGAATTTAAAATTGCAGAATGTTTTTTTGAAGATCCAAGAACAGAACTTAAAGGAATTGATGAATTAAAAGTTGTAGGAAAAAATATCTTTAGAGTTCCAAAGATAAATTTATAAAAATTTGTTAGTTATCTCTGATTTGTTTTCATCATAAAAATAATAAAAAGAATCCTTTACAAGATCAGGGTCATTAATAATCTTGTGACCTTTTTCTTTATAATCATTAATCTTTTCAGATAAATTATCTATGAGACACTCATCTATTGATGAAGTATCAATTGGACGCAAAATACCTGATATAAAACAAATAGCACTAATATCAAATGGCTTAGTAATAAAT
>JAURQB010000114.1 GCA_030836365.1 Bdellovibrionota bacterium
GTTGTGCAACTGGGCATCCATCTTTTGTTATGTCGAATTCATTTTGTAACCAAGTTTTGGCGCAATTGGAGTTATGGGCAAACCACAAAAGCTATGGCAATGAAGTTTACATGCTTCCAAAGCACCTTGATGAAAAAGTGGCACGTCTTCACCTGGCAAAAATTGGCGTTCAGTGTGACACGCTAACATCAACTCAAGCTGAGTATTTGAACGTCCCGGTTGAAGGCCCATTTAAGCCAGAGTTTTATCGGTACTAATAGCGAGATTGGATATGATCTATATTGCAAGTGACCACGCAGGTTTTGAGGTAAAAAATAAGCTATATTCTTTCCTTGAGGAGCAAGGTCAAAATGTTATAGATCTTGGAACAGACTCTGAAGAGAGCTGTCACTATCCAGATTTTGCAAAATCACTGTGTGAAAAAATTCAATCAAACCCCTCCGCGCGAGGGGTTTTGATTTGTGGTTCAGGCGTTGGCGTTTCAATGACGGCCAACCGCTTCAAAGGTGTGCGTGCAGTGCTTTGTCATCGAGAAGATGTAGCGAAGCTTTCAAGAGAGCACAATGATAGCAATGTCCTGTGCTTAGGGGCGAGAACGATTAGTTTAGAGGAGAATAAAACGATTCTCTCCACGTGGCTGAAAACTGCGTTTGAGGGAAATAGACATTCTCTACGAATTAAGCGGTTTGATGAACTTGGAGAAGGTAAGGTTCTTAACTATTTCTCTAGTCGACTCGAAGCTTTTTTACTAATTAGTGGAATCGCAATGACTTTTCTTGGAAGTCTCCTTGGTCGATTTAATACGCCTTATTTTAAGGCGACCTTTACCGTTGAGGATGGTTTTCTTGAGTGGAGTTCCGTCGTTTTTCTTGTTGCTGCAAGTGCTATTTCTTTTAAGCGCTTTCTTGATTCAAAAGGAACGAAACTTGTTCGGGCCACGCTGTTTTCTTTTGGTTTGCTCTTTCTTTTTGGAGCAGGAGAGGAAATTTCTTGGGGGCAGCGACTATTTAATGTTCAAAGCGGCGAATTTTTTCAAGCAATAAACTCCCAAGGAGAAACCAACCTTCATAATCTAACTGTCAATGGTGTGAAGATCAATAAACTAATCTTTGGAAAACTTCTCGGTCTTGGGTTAATTATTTATTTTCTTGTTCTTCCTGTGATTTACAGAAAAGTTGAGTGGGGGAAAGAGTTGATTCAAAAGTTTGGGCTCGCTCTTCCGAGAAATATTCATATTTACTTTTTCTTGGCGGTTGCCCTACTTGCCGAACTTAGCGGCGCTTCAAAGAAAGGCGAGCTGACTGAATTTGCAGGGACGTTGGTGTTCTTTTTAATTTTTCTTAAGCCTTACAATGAAAACGATTTAGTCTAAACCAGTTTTCCCATAAGCTTTAGAACTCTCAATTTAATAACAGAGTAAAGAGCTTCAAAGATAATATTCCCATCCATTTTAGAAACACCTACAGTTCGTTCATAAAAAATAATAGGTACTTCTTTTATTTTTTTACCTAGTGAGTAAGCTTTGTAATTAATTTCTAATTGAAAAATATAGCCGTTACTCTTGAGCATTTCGAGATTGAGCCTTTTTAAAAAGCTCGTTCTCATACATTTATATCCACCAGTTGTGTCGAAAACGGGAATACCTGTCACAATTCGGATATAGATAGAGGCGAGGTATGAGAGTAAAAGTCGTCTAAATGACCAGTTGATAATTCTAATTCCATTAATATAGCGTGAGCCAACAATTAAATCATGGCTTTGGCACTCAGATAAAAGGGTTTTTATCTCTTCAGGATCGTGAGAAAAGTCACAATCCATTTGCACGACGAAGTCGAAATCTTTCTCAATGGCATAACTAAAGCCTCTTGCGTATGCCGTTCCAAGGCCTAATTTACCTGTTCGTTCAATTAGATGAAGTGTTGAGTATTTTTCTTTTAAGTGCTTAACGACTTCTTTTGTTCCGTCCGGACTTCCATCGTCAATAATGAGGACGTTTAGTTCTGGGTATAAAGAGAAAACTTTCTCAATCATTTTTTCAATATTATCGATTTCGTTATATGTTGGAATGATGAGTAGAGTTCTGTCGTATGGGAGATTGCTATTCATAAACATTTCCGGTTAGTTTTTTTTCTTATCTAACATTATCATTAAAATGTCTATTTGAGTCTTGCATCTTGTGTTAGTTGATATCTTCTGCTGATAATTCTAAAAATACTGACTCCGGCCTTTGTTGAAATGGATGCTTTTGCCCTGGCTTTGTTGGCATAGTTTTCGACTTTTCTGCCAGATGAACTTCCGCCCAAACCTCGCTTTTTCATCATAGATTTAATGTTAAACCCTGAATTTCGTCCAGACTTCTTATTATTGTTTGTCATCGAAAAGTTATCCGAATTATTAAAAGATTGAGTTCTGGATTTGTTAGATTTTTTATTCCAGCTAGATTTTGATGGTAGAAATTGCTTTCTGGCTTTTGCGAGCATTTGAGCACTAGGTTTTGGCGCGGAGGCCAAAGCCGCGGCAAGGTTTTTAGGTAATCCTAGTTTGTGAAATATTCGCGCTTCCTTTTTTTGCACTGAGTTTAAAGGAGGAATTCCTTCAATAGGTTGATTTGAAATTTTCTTTAAAGCATTTTTAAGCTTGGCGATAGCGTTGTTTGATAGGTTTCCACTTGCAAGGCGATTGGACTTACCAAGAGTACCACGAGAAAGTTGAGAAGCTGTTTTTTTGGTTCCATCATCAATTGACTCGCTAAATGAAATTCCATCCAAAGTATTCATGTAAGTAACATCAAAACAATTGTTCCTGGCAATACAGTCACAGTCGCCATCAGGACGACCAAATTTATCCAGGCAGGCGATTTGGGTTCCATATTTTCGGGATGCTCTCGCACGAATTTCGGGCATGCAGTATTTTTCGTCGTTTAAGTTTTCGGGCAAATTACAATAACAATGGGTCTCAGTGATCGGATTGCAGTCACCATTCTGAGGCATTTTTTGTATAACGACGTTAAGTTCATCAGCTAAGTTGCGATGGTTTTTAGCCGAAAAGCCATTGTAAACACCAAGAAGAGAAGCGGCACTTGCTTTTAAAACAGTTTTCATATCAAAAGCACTTGCCCCAGATGTCATTTTTCCCACATAGCAAACTGCAGAGCCGGACCAGCCAATTGAATTTAGTTCTTGGTTTTTGGCTTTTTCTTGATACTGCTGTTTTACTTTGATGAGCCCATCAGTTTGTGCATTTTGAGCATTTGTAGGAATTGAGGCCAGGTGCTGTTGATACTGGTTTTGTTGATATCCGCTTAGTTGTTCTGCTCCTGCTCCAAGAATTGCGCAGTAATCAAAATCACTTTTGTTTTTTCCACCAGCTTGAGGTGCAGCATTGTTTCCTGCTGCTCCTGTCGTTCCAGCTGCGGGAGCTGAGGACGCACCACCGGAGATTAGGCTAGAGTTACCACCAACAGACATCATCAGAGAAAATTGAGAGTAAGCTTTTGAAATAGCGCCGACAGTTTGTTCATCTATACCAAAGGTTTTGACACTTTTTCCGGCACAGGCGTCAGTGAGAGTTGTAGATATATTGGGGTTAACATCAATCTTTTTGTTATCTATTTCTCCATCATCATCTTTATCAATATCACATAATTCTTCCAGTGCCTGTTGGTTGTAGGTTTCTGAACTATAGTCTCGAAGTTGGCGTCTATCCTCATCCGATAGATCTAAGTGCTCTGTCGAGCTGTCAGCGAGAGATGTGAATGAGTAGAGGATGAGCAATACTAAATAGGTTACTTTCATGCCTTACCTTTCGGTTGTTTATCCCCTTATTTTTAAATTTTAAGGCCCTAATGATCTCTTTTTAGAGTGGAAATTCGAAAAAAACTGAAAAGTTACTGAAAAACAATAACTTAGTTGTCTTGATGTTGAGTGAGAACTTATTTACAACTGCCCAATATCTTTGGTTTGACGCATTTGTATCATACTGATAATACTTGGTTATGAGCAAATCTGAAAAACACACACATACTCCTGAGAGCGATCTTTCCCACTCAATGACTCACTATCTTTTGACTATTCACAAGTTAAAAGAGGAGAGAGGTTTTGCAAGGGTTACTGACATTGCTCGCGAGCTGAATTTAACTAAGGGAAGTGTTTCTACTGCAATTAATAATCTTAAAAAGAAAAACTTGGTGTCAGAAGAGGAAGATTGCAAATTTCTTATTTTGACAGAAAAGGGCCACGATGAGGTTCATAAAATTCTTTCAACTAGAACATTGATGTTTTACTTTTTGAAAGATTATGTCGGTGTTAATAATGAAATCGCTGATCGAGACTCATGCATGATGGAACATCTCATGAGCCAAGAGTCTCTTGAGAAGCTTTTTTTGTTTATGAAGAAATTGAGTAATCAGGATCGCGATAAGGTCGAAATTACAACGGACCTTGATTTAAGTAACTTTTCTACCCCTCAAGACTTTATAGAGAGTCAAAAAGGTGATCGATACCTCGAGGAATAACAAATAAAATGACAAATATCCTTCGGCCTCTTTATGAGATGAAAAGAGAGGATAAGAAAAATATATTTCTCGTATCGTTGAGTCTATTTTTTGTCTTGCTCTCTTATCCATTAACTAGAGCAACGACGACATCAATTTTTCTTCAAGTGTTTGGGGCAAAAAATTCACCCGTCGTTTGGCTTTTATCTGTCCTTGGATTAAGTGCAACTATTTGGCTATATAACCGTATTCAATACAAGGTTAAAATTCACTACTTATTTTTGGCCACTAGTATTTTTACAGGACTTTTTTTTCTCGTTGGAACAGGATTATTTCATTACGGTTTCACGATTGCTGCTTACCCTATTTTTGTCTGGTAGGAAATTTACATTGTCCTCCAGGTTCATATGCTTTATGCATATTTAACTTCTTCAATCCAGATTAAAGATGCGAAGCTTGTCTACGGCCCTGTTGGCGCAATTGGAAGTATCGGCGGAATTCTAGGTGGCATTTTCACCTCAAAGTTGACCGCCGTTATTTCAACAGAAGCGATATTGCTTACGGGAATAATTCCTATTATATTAGCAGCTGTTCTATTTACCTATACGGACAGATCCAAAGTTATTAGTGAATTAATGGGAGAAGATAAGAGTACCGGAAATCCAATTGATTCTATAAAACCAGTTTTAAAGTATGTTCTATTAATCGGAATTATCGTCACCCTCTCGCAGTTTGTTATTAATCTAGCGAACATGAAATTTAATTTTCTCTTAGAAGAGATGATTCCAACGAAACTGGGAAAGACAGAATACTTGGGAAAACTTTATAGCATGATAAATGGTGTAAGTTTGGGAATTCAATTATTGATTATTCCCATTTTTCTTAAGCTGCTCCCATTATCTGTTGTCCACCTTATAATTCCTGTCAGTTACTTGTTTGCGGCAGCCATTGGGCTGGGTTTTGGAGCAGGGGAGCTGTCTTTTGTTGCAGGTGCATTTGTTTATTTAAAGGGTGCCGATTATTCAATTTTTTCAACGGCAAAAGAGATGTTTTACTTTCCTCTAAACGCCGCTCAGAAATATGGTGCGAAATATATAAATGATATTGTCATCTATCGATTTAGTAAGGGACTTATCAGTCTCGTTTTAATTTATATTCAAGATATTTTTATCATTGATTTATGTCTTTATGTCTTTTTGGGCCTTTGGGTGATTTCCCTCGTTCCAATTATTCGGGCGAATAAAGCAATAAACTAAGGAGTTATAATGGAGTTTTTATACCAGCAAAAAATGGATTTCGTTCCATTTTCAAAATTTGAAGAGTCTAAAGTTTTAGAGGAGGTTGATAAAACAATAGCTCTGGCCAAGAGAAGATTAGAAGCAATTAAAGAAAATACACAAGCGCCTAATTTTGAAAATACGTGTAAAACTCTTGACCAATTAGATAATGAACTCAATTTTTTGACAGGGATTTTTTATAGCTTAAATGGTGCTCATACTAATGAAAATTTGCAAAAAATTGCTAGAGAATTTTCGCCAAAGTTATCTGAGTTTGGAAATGATATATCCCTTGATCCAATTCTTTTTGAAAAATTAAAAACAGTGTATGAAAAAAGACAGGACCTTGATTTAGATCAAGAATCTCTTAGGCTTTTGAATGATCAATACGAAGGTTTTGTTCGCGGGGGAGCACTTCTTAGCGAAGAGAAAAAAGAAACGTTACGTGGTTTAGATTCAAGATTATCAAAATTAACGCTAGAGTTTGGTGAGAATGTGTTGGCAGCAACCAATGATTACCACCTAGCAATTGAAAATGAAGAGGATTTAAAAGGTTTATCCCAGGGTTTTATTGACTCAATGAAAGAGGACGCAGAGAGACTAAAAATCAGTGCACCCTATGCTGTTACGCTTGATTATCCAAGCTATATTCCATTTATGCAAAACTCAGAAAACCGAGAACTGAGAGAGACTCTATACAAGGTTCGTGCGAGTCTTTGTTTTTCTGGTGAAAAAAATAATAATCAGCAATTAATAAAAGATATTCTTCAGGCAAGAAAAGAAAAAGCGCTTCTTTTGGGATTTAAAAATCATGCTGATTTTATCCTTCAAAATAGAATGGCTTTAACAGAAGAGACTGTAATGAGCTTCTTGAAGGATCTTGCTGATAAGTCATACCCTGCAGCCAAGAAGGAAGTTAAAGAGCTTGAAGACTTTGCTCGAGAGAATGGATTTGAGGGAACATTAGAGAGTTGGGATCAATCTTTTTGGAGTGAAAAATTAAAAAAGGCGAAACTTGATATCGACGATGAAGTACTACGTCCATACTTTAAACTAGAAAATGTTATCGATGGGGCGTTTAGTATTGCTAATAAGCTCTATGGAATAAATTTTGAAGAAGCTAAAGATGCAGACGTTTATCATGAGGATGTAAAAACCTATGTCGTTACAAATAACGATGGTGGAGAAGTGGGAAAACTATATGCCGACTTTTTTCCAAGATCTTCTAAGAGAAACGGCGCTTGGATGAGTGTTTTTAGAGAGCAATTTCATTCAGAAGATGGGCATGATCATCGGCCATTTGTCACGATCGTTTGTAATTTTACTAAGCCAACGAAGACGGCTCCGTCATTATTAACGTTTAATGAAGTGCTGACATTATTTCATGAGTTTGGTCACGCTCTTCATGGACTTTTGACTAAATGTAAATATCGATCCCTTTCAGGGACGAATGTTCTTTGGGACTTTGTTGAGCTGCCTTCTCAAATTATGGAGAATTGGGCCTATGAGCCAGAGTGCTTGAATTTATTCGCTAAGCACTATGAAACGGGTGAATTACTTCCATCTAATTTAATTGAGAAAATTTCTGAAATTAGAAAGTTTCAAGAAGGGATGGGAACAATTCGACAGGTAATCTTTGCAACCCTTGATATGAAATGGCACACAAGTAGCGAGGTGCCAAATTCATTAGGAGAGTTCGAAGATAATGTAAAAAAAGAATACGTGCTGCTACCTCATGTGGATGGAAGTAATTTTTCTTGCTCCTTCTCCCATATTTTTCAGGGCGGCTACTCTGCTGGTTACTATTCGTATAAGTGGGCGGAAGTTTTAGATGCTGACGCTTTTGAGTCTTTTAAAGACAATGGGCTTTTTGATCAAAAAACGGCTAATGCCTTTAGAGAAAACATTTTAGAGCGTGGTAATAGTGAACTTCCTATGCAGCTTTATAAAAAGTTTAAAGGAAGAGAGCCGAGCGTAGATGCTCTTTTACGTCGAGGTGGTTTAATTTAAGATTCTTTTAATCTTTTTTGGTGTTCGAGTGTAAAACGCTCGAACATCAGGAGAGATGAGCCTAACCACCCCTAAAACTAAAAAACTATAAGCAGCAATCGTTAGTATGGTAATCGTACTATATTGATCACCAAAAAAGACAACTATTAAGCTTCCAAATAAATTTGGAATAAGGAAAGCAATTTGAAGAAGTGAGTGAACGGCCGGAAGTAAATCCGTTTCAATTGTCTCACTCACATAGTTAAATTGCGAAGGCAGTCTCGTAAAAACTATTTGACCCCAAAACATTAACACAAATGAACTTACCCAAAAATTTTTAAATTGAAGCCAAAATAGCATCATGCATATTTCAAGAAAAAAAGTAATGATGATAATCTTATTAGTTGCGATTTTTTCAGAAATTTGTTCACTTGTGAGTCCTCCAACTAAACCACCAAGCCCAAAAAACAACATGAGAATGCCGTACTCATAATTAGTTTTACCTAAAACATCGATGGTGTAGGGGAGAAGAAGAGGGATAAGTAGTCCAACTAGTGTTCCAATAATGCAGTAGTTGATCAGAATGGTCTGGATGCCTTTATTTTTAACTGCGATTATATATTGATTATTTTTTACTGCATGTTTAGTTTCAAGGCCTTGGTTTTTATTTGTCGAAATAAAATAAATTAAAAATGCACTGAGTAAATAAGTCGTTCCATCAATAGCAATAATGAAATCCATTTTATTGAATGTTGAATATAAAAATGAGCCAATATAAGGACATAAAAGATGTAAGAATGCCATAGTTGTTGAAAACAATGAATTAGCACTCTTTATTGTATGTTGCGGAACAAATACATTCGTTAGAGATTGCCTGAGAGGTGAAAAAATTCCCTGAAAAAAAGCAATCAGACCCGCTATTGCAACAATGATAGAGGGATTATTGATCATTAGCATAGATAGAATCAGCGGAAGTCGAATTATATCTGCCCAAAAGAGGATACGTGTAAAGTGATTGTAATTTTTAAAGGAGCCACCAACAAAGCTGCCAATCGCATAGGAGAAGATAAATGTTGTTCTTGAGATACCAAGCCACGATTTAGACTCACCGACAAGAGAGTAGAGCCATAACATAATGGCGGTGTCAGTGATGAACGAACCGAACTCAGATAGAGTTGCTGCCAGATATAGCTTTTTAAAGTTTTTGTATTTAAAAAGAACGAGGAAACTCAAACGACGGCCTTTGTAAGATTTAATTAGTTTATCCAAACCCACTTTAATTGTTAAAATTAATATTAGATTTGTAAATCATTGTTCAAGGAAAGAACATTTTGGCCAGCGGAGGGCCATGTCATGATCAAAATTAAAAATCTCTTCTTATCAGCGGCATTATTATCAACTTCGGTTTTTTCTTCAGAGACTAAAGTTATTACAATTGGTAAAGATGCTCTCCATTCGACAAATAAAGAGAATTTATTAGGAACTATCTTTAAAACTGATAATGATGAGGTCGCCATTGTTGAGATCGATGCAAATGATGTTGAAAAATTATCTCACCATATGCATGAAGAATACCATCGATGTGGAGGCTATATCGTTCATGATGACCTTGATGAGGCGATGAATTATGTAAGGGATGAAAATTCCAAGTATTGGGGGGATAAAGGAAGCTTTGCAGACTATACAATAAACCAGCAAAGCACAGTAAATGGTATGCTTAACTTTGTTACTGAATCCTATATTAATGGCGTAATTAAGCATCTCTCTT
Source organism: Bdellovibrionota bacterium (assembly GCA_030836365.1). Lineage (GTDB taxonomy): Bacteria > Bdellovibrionota > Bacteriovoracia > Bacteriovoracales > Bacteriovoracaceae > UBA1511. The sequence goes on from JAURQB010000114.1 coordinate 9,527, forward strand.
CCTATCATAATAGATATTACAATGCGATGTATGGAGTCGAGTCTTCGACTTGGATTAGAGATCATTGGGAAAAAATTATTGAAAATAGAAGTGATGCAACAGTTGAGTTGTATGATCATCAAAAATGGATGCAACCAAGTGTTGTACTAACTTTCCAAGGTGAATCTGATGAGACGATAGTTATTGGTGGGCACGCAGATTCTATCGCGGGATATTTTGGTGGTGGCGGTAATAAAGCTCCTGGTGCAGACGATAATGCTTCAGGGATTGCAACGATTACTGAAATTATCAGAGTTTTAGTACAAACGTCATATCAGCCGAAAAAAACGATTAAGTTTATGGCCTACGCAGCAGAGGAAGTTGGACTTTTAGGTTCAAGGGAAATTGCTAGAGAGTATCGAAATAATAATGAGCCTGTTATTGGGGTTATGCAGTTGGATATGACTAACTACAAGGGATCAAGTGATAAAGATATTGTATTAATTTCAGATAACACAAATTCCGATCAAAACACTTTTATGGGTAGGCTTATTGACGAGTATTTAAAGGTATCTTGGCAATATGATCGTTGTGGTTATGGATGCTCTGATCATGCGTCGTGGAATGGTGTAGGCTTTCCAGCTTCATTTCCTTTTGAAGCGAGAAAGAATGATATGAACCGTTCAATCCATACTGCTAGCGATACAATAGAGCGCTCGAGAAATTCAGCAAGCCATGCTACTAATTTCGCTAAGTTAGGTTTAGCGTTTCTAGTTGAATTAGATCAGTAAGTTGGCCAATTTGAGGGCCTTGAGTTATGTTGCGCGCTAGAAATTAATATTAACTAAGGCCCTAATTTGTCTACTGATTTTACTCTATCTCCGCTCGCTGATTACGAAAACCTACGCACAGCTTTAGAGCAAGAACGAAATGCCTTTGTTAAAGTGAACTCCTTTTCCGAGGATCTTGCAGACATTCGATCTAAGGAAGACGCACTTTCAATTCTCAATTTCCTAGAATCGATTCATCGAAGACTTCATGAAGTTTTCATAAAGCATCCATCTCTTGAGTACCCTTTTAGCAAAGAGTTTGTTCATTTTAATGATTTCATTTCAAGAGAATATATTCTTGAGACTTGTTTTTTAGATGATTTTCTATTTCCTGATAATGAGGATTTTCCTTTAACAAGCCCGGCCGATAATTCATTCAAACCGGAATTTCTGAAAGAGTATGAAGAGTTTATCAATAAGTACTGCGAGGAAGTGCTGGATAATCATCAAAAAACACAAAAAATAATTCATGAAAACTTCAGTACGAAGATTTCCTCAAAAGAAATTCCGTGCAAGTGTAATACGTGTTTAGTTGATTACAGATCAACATTAAGAGATTTAATTTACACAGAATCTGTAGAGCTAATAGATAAAGCAAAAGAAGATGTCTCAGAATTACTTGATAATAATGACAAGCAAGCGCTGAGCTGCTTTAGAGATTTGCAAAAGAGTTTAGATAAAAAATTTTATAACATTCGTTTTAAAGTAAAACGCTCAACACTAAATCGACTTGAATCTCAAATTAAGTCCAGGCTGAAGGGAGAGTTTAGCTATCCATCTCCTCTTGCAGAAAAAAGAGTTCTTCAAATAAAGCCTTATTTGGTTAGCTCGCTTCTTGCTCAAGCTTTGCGTCGGGATTTGGTTAGTGATGACGAGTTCGAGCGATGGTTTGGACAACTTGGAACAAACATTTGGAGAGGTGAATCTTACTTAGATTCGGAATTTAAAAAATTAGTCAAGGCCGTATTGATTTTAAAAAGAAAGGATATTTCGGCTAATATCTTGAAGAACTATCTTGGTGAATTTTGGGCATACTCAAATGCGAGACAAATTAAGCGAAGAATTGTCTATCACATGGGGCCAACAAACTCTGGGAAAACTTATCATGCAATGGAGGCTTTATCTAAAGTTGATAAAGGATGCTACCTTGCACCACTACGACTTTTGGCCGCAGAATTATATGACACGCTAAATGAAAGAGGAGTTAAGACGACTCTTTTAACAGGTGAAGAGGTTATTGAAATACCTGATGCTACTCATTATAGCTCAACAATTGAAATGGCAAGATTCAACGAAATCTTTGATTGTTGTGTGATTGATGAAATTCAGATGATCTCAGATCCTCAGCGAGGATGGGCATGGACTCGCGCACTCGTGAATATTTTTTCTCCTGTCGTTCATGTGTGTGGCGATCCTAGTGTATTAACGTTAGTTCAAAATATCGTGGATCTTTGTGGGGATGAGCTTGAAATTGTTAATTACGACAGAATGACTAAGCTTGAAGTCCAAAAAAGTCAGGTGCGAGTAGGTGATCTTCAAAAGTCAGATGCCTTAATCGTTTTTTCAAGAAAAAATGCCCTCAAATATAAATCAGAGCTTGAGCGCTTAGATCTAAAAGTTTCTATTGTCTACGGAAGGCTTAGTCCTGAGGTTAGGCGAGAGCAAGCGAGAAAGTTTGACCAAGGGGAAACAGACGTTATCGTTGCGACTGATGCTATTGCGATGGGAATGAACTTACCAATCAAGCGAATTGTTTTTAGTACGTTAACTAAACATATAAACTCACGCTCATTTGATATAACTCACTCCGAAATTAAACAAATTGCCGGGCGAGCAGGGCGATTTAAAAAGTTTCCTACGGGCTATGTTAGCTGCTTAAGTAAAGTTGAAGACGGAATTATTAAAGTGAATGAGGCTTTGACGGCGAAACTTCAGCAAAAAAAGCAATGTATGGTTGGACCTGACCTAGATATCTTTAATCAAGTAAATACTGCCCTTAAAAATAATGGTCTACCTATTTTGAGACTAAGCGAATTCTTACGTCTTTTTAATACTATGACTTTCAAAAAACCATTTTACTGTGTTGAGCTTAAAGAAATGATCGAGCTTACAGAGATGGTTGAAGATGCAGATCAAGACGGAAAGTTGAGCTCTGCAGAAATATTTGGCTTTGCTTGTGCTCCAGTTAATCTCGGACTAATTGAGCACGTTCAATATTTTATCTATATTCTCAATCATTATGTTCGCTCAAGTTCGATAAATTATGAACCGATTGAATACCAAGCAGATGATATCGATTACCTTGAAACGGCGATCAAATGCGTTGAATTATTTCAGTGGCTATCTCGACATTTCAATGGAAAGAACTTTAGCTTTTCAGAGCAAGAGCTTCTTGAAAACAAAACTCTTGCTGTTGAAAAATTGAATACGCTTCTTAGTAATAAAATTGTCAAATCATGTGCAAGTTGTGGCGTTAAACTTGATGAAAAAAGTAAGTTTGCCATTTGCGAAGAGTGTTTTAAAAATAAGAGATTTCGAGGAAAAAGAAGAGGTGGCGTTTACGGAAGACCTGCTAGCGGAGCGGGTGATCGCCAACGACAAAATAGAAATCATTTAAGCAATAAATTAAGAGGAAAAAGTCAGGGCGATGGGCCAGGTAGTGGATCTGGAAAAGGAAAAAGCCAATCTTCACGCCGGAAAAAAAGTGGAAGTTCTCGAAGTCAAAAATATAAAAGATAGGAAAACCCGATGAACGTGATTGATTGGGCCATAAGTATTTTTGAGGGAAAAGAAATTAGTGATAAATTACTGGATTCTTCAATTATTGATGATTATCAATACAAGAGTGCAAAAATTGATTTATCTATTCCTGGAAGGTCCAAAGAAATTTCATTCTCCTCAAAGAAAATTAAGTTTCCTAAAAAAATACATCTGAAAGAGAAATCGAATAGGGCCAAAGCTCTTGCCTTTTTTGCTAATCATGAACTTGAAGCAATTGAAATGATGTGCGCTGCTTTGATAAAATTTGGTGGAACTATAAGTGATGACGATTTCCATAAGCTCTCCAGAGGAGTTGTATCTAGTATCAGAGATGAACAAAGACACTTATCTCTATACCTAAACCGTCTCCATGACTTAGGGAAATCGATAAGTGATTATCCGCTAAACGATTTTTTCTGGAAACAATTTGAGCATATTGAAAGCTTTGATGACTTCTTTTCTTTAATGTCTCTAACCTTTGAAGCGGCTAATTTAGATTTTTGTTTATTTTATGAAAAAGTTTTCTATGAGTTCGGAGATGAACAATCTGCACAGATTATGCGTGACGTTTTTAGTGACGAAATAAGTCACGTTAAGCTTGGAGTTTATTGGTTAAATAGATGGCGAAAAGATGATGCACTTTGGGACTACTATGTTTCCCATTTACCGCAAAATATTTCACCTGATCGATCTAAAGGTATTGAGTTTTCTCTCGGCCCAAGAATAATGTCCGGTTTAGATCAAGATTTTTTAAAGTCTTTAGTTGATTTCAAGAGTGACTTTTTGATTCCTAAAAGAAAAACAAATTCCAATGCAATACTACAGAACGAATTTTAATTTTGAACAGCAACTAGTTGATCAAAATGGAATATATGAGAAAAATTTTTGTTCCTCATTTTGGAATTATGAATTTGAATACTTATTCTTCTTTCTTTTTCCTCATGATATTTTAAATACTCCAATTATCTACCCAAAAGATTATATAAATTTTTTAAAA
>JAURQB010000115.1 GCA_030836365.1 Bdellovibrionota bacterium
ACTTGGAAAAAACCCGATCATTGCCTCAGTAAGTTTAGGCGAAACGAGAAAATTCCATTTGAGGCACAAAAAAACTGATGAAACCATTAAAATCGATTTACCAAACAATAGTATCTTAGTCATGACAGGCGAGACGCAACACCTATATAAACATCAACTTGCTAAAACCGCGAAAAATGTCGGGCCAAGAATCAATATAACCTTTAGAAACATTATTAATAATTAAAAATCAAGGCCATAAAAATGGACATAAAAAGAGCACTTAAAGATTTTTCTCCACTGAGCTTTCTTGCGATGGGTATTACATGTTTTCAATCCATTTTGATTACTGGAGAAAACTTTAGTAGCTCTCCTCTGTACCTGGCAATGACTCCTCTATTTTTATTGGCGTTGGTTTTATTTATTCTCCTAATCAACAAAAATTTAACCTTAGGTCTGAAGCTTATCTTTAGTTTTTTGATTATTTGCCTTTCTATCTTTCAAATGAAACTACTTTTGCCCTCAAGCTTTCTCGCTCATCTTTCTCCCTACGTTATATTTTTATTATTTTTTACTTTCCATCTTATGGACAAAAATATGCTCAGCGACACTCGCTATAACCTTCTTAATCTCTTTCCTCTTTTTTTCTTCTATAAATTTTTTTGGAGCCCAAATCACCCATTTTCACTATGGGTTATTTTTACCTTTTTAAATCTTACGGCGATTGTTAGACCATTATTTAGAGATAACAAGGAGCTAACGGCTTATGAACTATTTGCCACTGAAAAAATATCTCACCTATTTCTAGCAATCTTATTAATCTTAAAATTAAACAACTAATCCCCAAAAGGTACGCGGTACCTTTTGGCGTTTTTTAACTAATTTAAGGGAGAATTGCCAAAAGGTACCGCGTACCTTTTGGAGAAGTGGCGCGGGATGAGAGATTCGAACTCCCGACCAACTGGTTCGAAGCCAGCTACTCTATCCAGCTGAGCTAATCCCGCGCATTTTCCTAATATAAACACATTTTCTTCTTCAGTAAATAAATTAATCTACCTAACCAGAGAAAGTAGCTGCTTCACCCACATATCAGGATGGAACTTTTTCTCAAAACGCCTAAAGCAATTCTCTTGCATTTCTTGATACCCACTCTCACTTTCAATCAAGTCAACTATCTCTGACGCAAAGCGATCTGGTGTAGCATTCGGTGGTAAGCAAACTCCGTGAATCCCATTTTCCATTATTTCAGGCAGAGCACATACATCATGAGTAATTATCGGTAGTCCAAAACTCATCGCCTCGGAAAATACAATTCCAAAAGCCTCAATATTGACAGGCAAAATAAAAAAATGAGCCTCTTTATACAAATTCTTCATTTTTTCACTTTCCACTGGATTATCAAAATCTAAATTTTCAATCACCCTCGTCTTATAACGGCAACCTACCAGTTCGGGAGAAGCACCCACAATTGTGAGAGAAACAGTGATACCTTGCCCATGTAATTCATCAAGTATCGCCAGGGCCTTGTTACCTCCCTTTCTTTTCCAGTCCCGTCCAATAAAGAGAAATTTTACTTCATCACTATTTTTAATATTTCGAAGCTGCCAATCTTTTCTTGTAGATGGTGGGTAAGTTTGCGCGCAAAATGGCAAGACAAAGTATTTATCACGTGGGATCTCTGGGTGATATTTTTGGCAATAATTGATTGCCCAATCAGACGTTATCAACACTCTATCACACTGATGAAATGCTTTATTTTCGACTTTTTGAAGCTCCTCGAGATCAACCGGCGAAAAGCTCTCATAACCGGGATAAGAAATATCATATAATTGTAAATAACTTGCATCTCTAAAAACATAAACCGGCTTATCACTCTTCAAAAATGGAAGACCTTCAGTGAAGTCAATTGCCAGAATAAAATCATGATCCTTACTTGATGATATTTTCTTTTCTAACAAGGCTCCATAATACTTTGAAGTATCAAGTGAGTAATACTTTGGGGCGCAAGACTTGATAAATTTGTTCAATACTCTTTTTACTTTCCAACTAAAATGTCGTGGAAAACCTAAGTTATCTACGACCTGTACATCCACTCCATTATTTTTTAAAATTTTAATAATATGGTTTGGGATGCCTGACCAAGTCATTGTTGAACTTGAATCATCTCTAACAATAACTAAAGCACTAAGCTTCTTGCTCATTTTTACTTCCTGCCATTTTTTCTAAGAAATAAACAAAGGTAAAACCAACCACAGTTAAACCTGCAGCAATCGCAACTGTTTGATCAAAACTTTGTGGAATAAAATTTGCTTCAGTAAGTACTTTTACCTTTCCTCTAACAATTCTAGTCTCCAGAACTTGCTTCCAAGGCCATACTTTTTTTAACGATCCGATTAATACGCCGATGAGAAATGCCATCGTTGCTTCATGGAAATTAGTTAAGAAATATTTTAAAATTCGGCTAAATAAAAGAAGTCCTAAAACCGCTCCACATGTGAACACGGCCATGATAATTAAATTGTTATCTGAAAAGGGTGATTTAATCGCCCCTGTTATAAATTGATATTTCCCCAAAATTAACAGCAAAAATGATCCGGAGAGCCCAGGTAAAATCATCGCCATTATTGCAATAAAGCCACAGAAAAAAATAAACCCATAATTTTCGGGAGTTTCAACGGGTACGAGAGACACCACAATGTAAGCAAAAATACCACCGAGAATAATCCATATTAAGTTTTTACCGAAAATCTTTTTTACATTTTTCGCGAGCACTGTGATTGAGGCTAAAATTAATCCAAAAAATAAAGCCCACGTCGGAACGGCATGATGCTCCATCATGTAATGCATGAGCCTGGCAAAAGCAATGATGGATGTAGCAACGCCTGAAAGCAAAATAATGAGAAATTTAGCCGAAGACTCCTCTAGAGCAATTTTGTAATTTTTAGAGAATAACTTTTTGAGAAATTGGCCGTTAACTTTAGATATTGCCGTCAATAGGTCATCATAAATCCCAGTAATAAAGGCGATTGTTCCACCTGATACACCAGGAATCAGATCCGCCATCCCCATCACGACACCTTTTAAATATAAAAACACGATATCTTTTCTCTCACGTGGGCCGTAAGAGTTCATTAGACTCTTGATCAATTTGTCCTCCCTGACAACTTAACTTTATTTTACCTTATTCTGCCTCTTCCTTAAAAGGAGTATCTTCAATATCAACCTTATGCTTACATTTTGGGCATTGAAGTTGGTGGCCTTCCCTTTTCGTTACTCGATCTAACATCAGTGGGTAACCACACCCCTCGCAGTCAAACTTTCGAGGTTTACTCCATAAAGCATTTTCACAATCAGGGTAACTAGTACAACCGTAGAAAAACTTCCCAAAACGGGATTTCTTTTCTGCAAACTTTCCTTTTTTACATTCCGGACAAGTTACATCAATTGTGTATGCTAACGTCGTATCACACGCTGGGTACTCTTCACATCGCACAAATCTTCCGTACTTTCCTTTTTTCACCTCAAGCCGCTTGTTGCATGTTGGGCAATCATCACGAAAATAGTTTTTTGGAAGGATATGGATATTTCCATCTAAGTCTTTTTTAAAGTCTTGGGTAGAGTTACAGTCTGGATAATTACTACACGCGAGAAACTGTCCGTTTCTTCCCCATTTAATTTGATACTCGCCATCAGAGCACTTCAAGCAATTTACTCCTGTTGGAATGTTTTGCTTTTTCAAGTTCTTCATTTCTTCTTTGGCTTTCTCTAATGTAACTTCGAAACTTTTCCAAAAGTCTTTTAAGAACTTTTTGTACTTTACTTCACCTTCTTCAATTTTATCTAATTGCTCTTCAACCTTGGCCGTAAATGTGACATCCATAACATCAGGAAAAGATTCGACGAGCATTCGACAAACTACAATCCCCAATTCATTAGGAAGAAACCGATTTTCAATTTTTTCAACATAACCACGGTCTTGGATATTTGAAATAATAGAGGCGTAGGTAGATGGGCGTCCAATACCTTGCTCTTCTAAATTTTTCACAAGAGATGCTTCATTGTACCTTGGAGGAGGACTAGTCCAGTGCTCTAAATCTTCAAAAGGCTTTTTAAGTGCAAGCTGCTCACCTTCACTGATGTCTGGAAGTATAGAGTTCTTGCTACTCGAATCACTTCCATCATCACCTTTTTTATTTTTTGCTTTTTCTGCAGCGGCCTCCAGATAAACGGTTCTAAAACCTGGGAACTTTACAATCGATCCATTTGCACGGAAGTAATGGCCTTCGCTTTCAAGTATTACCGTTGTTTGATCAATAACTGCTGGCGCCATTTGAGAAGAAATAAATTTATTCCAAATAAGCTCATACAGTTTAAATTGATCCGGTTCTAAGTCTCCTTTGACGACATCTGGTGTAAATTCTAAGTTCGTTGGTCGAATTGCTTCGTGAGCGTCTTGAACTTTAGAATTGGACTTTCTTGATTTATGCTCGATGGGTGATTCGGATAAGTGATCTTTTCCATACTTTTCTTCGATATACGTTCGAAGATTTTGTAAACTCTCAGGTTCTGTTCTAACAGAGTCAGTTCTCATGTAAGTGATTAGGCCCTGTAAACTATGACCTGTGATCTCAATCCCTTCATATAGCTTCTGTGCAACCATCATCGTTCTTTTGGCCGTAAAACCTAATTTATTAGAAGCCTCTTGCTGCAGCTTAGACGTCGTAAATGGAGGAGTTGGGTTTTGTTTACGTTCACGTTTTTTTACGTTTTGAACATTGAGCTTCTTGCCTTTAACATCAGATAGAATTTTATTCACAAAATCTTGATCTGTTAGCTCTGTTTTCTTAGTCGCCTCTTCGCCGTAATATTTGACTTCAAAATCAATATCAGACTTGCTGGAAGTGCCATGAATGGAAAACCACTGCTCAGGAACAAAGTCCTTAATCTCCTGCTCTCGATCAACAATAATTCTCAATGCAACAGACTGAACTCGCCCAGCAGAAATACCTCGCTGAACTTTGTCCCACAAAATAGGAGATATTTTGTAACCGACAAGACGATCTAGAACCCTTCTCGTTTTTTGAGAGTCATACATGTGCGCATTTAGTGCAGTTGGCTCCTCTATTGCTTTTCGAACGGCCGTTTTCGTAACAGCATTGAAAACAACTCGATGAACCTTTCTTGGGCTTCTAATTTCCTCCGCGATATGGTGGGCAATTGCCTCTCCCTCGCGGTCCATATCAGGCGCTAGAAATACAGTTTGTGCGTCTTTAGCGAGCTCACAGATACGAGCAATTTTATCGCCTTTTCCCGTTATCGGTACCAAGTCAATGTTGAAGTTATCATCGATATCAACACCAAGTTTGGATTTAGGAAGGTCCTTTATATGGCCATTAGATGCGACGACTTGATAGCCTTTGCCGAGATATTTTTTAATTGTTTTGGCTTTAGAAGGTGATTCCACAACAACTAGACTGTAATCACCAAGGTCTCTTTTTCCTGTTTTTTTTGCGGTCTTTTTCTTTGTCGCTTTTTTGGTTGTTTTCTTTGTGGCTTTTTTGGCGACTTTTTTGGCCGTCTTTTTAGCTACTTTTTTCTTTGATGTTTTCTTTTTAGCCGCGGAAGACGCAGCGCTCTGTGCACTCATTTATTTGTCCATTGAAAGTCATTGAAATTCTGTTACTTAATCTCAGTATTCATCAACTCGTCTAATTCTTCAAGGTCAAATTCAGAAAGGCCGTAAGGATTTTCTCTAGAATTTAGATCTTCATCAACATATTGGCGCCCAACTTCATCTTCAACCTCATCCATTCCTGCAAATTCATTAGGATCTTTTACGCGCTGAACACTTTTTTCAAGCTCGTCTAAACTTCTAGTTTCTAGATATTTATCTTCATCAACCTTTGCTTCATTGAGTTTTGCTTCTGCGTTAACAATTTCATTTTCCAATCGCTCAAGATCAAGTAGATCTTTCTCGTGCTCACTTAAGACAGATTTTTCTAACTCTCTGCGCTCAAGCTCTTCAATTTCATCATCGGTTAATTGTATTCTTTGAGCTTCCTTAAGCAGGTCATCGCTCACATTTGTCAGGTCAAGCTCTAGATCGAGATTCTCTAGGCCATCTTTTTTGAGCTTATTTAACTTTTTAAATACGGACTGATTATCAATTCGGGCCATTCTAAGCGCATCCACAGCACTTTTAGATATCGCCAAGTTTCCTAAGGTAACTTCGTCATACAGATTAGTTATTAGACCTGTTGCAAAATCATCCGTCATCGAAATGACTGTAATTTCTCCAATCTTGTACGTTGGGTCTCTGGTAATTCTACGCTCAAGTCCACGATCAAAAAAGCTATATACCTCAAAAATATTACCTATCTCAACGCCATCACCTCGACCTCGATCCATGTAAACAACGTCACCATATTGAAAGTTTTTGGCCATATCATTATATCCACCAACAATTGCGGCCTCTATATTTCGATCATTAAATGTATGCTCAATTTTTTCTACCTTTTGGGTGTAAACAGTCACTCGATCAAATCTTTTGGTAATGCTACTTAAATCAACCACCTCACACTCCCAAAGATTGTTAATTTTTCTGATGGCCTTAATTTGTGCAGTAATAGTGTAGCGGTAGCCATCTCGATCACTAATTTCATGCTCTACTTTTCCCTGGGGTTGATATACTGAATATAAATCACCAGGTCTTACACCTACATTTTTATCAAAATTTACATAAATCTTATCGAAGCGATGAATCATAGATCGCTCCTGCGGCAAGGCTTGTATGTAACCAAAGTCTTGAACAATATTAGTGGAGACAAATGTATTGAGGTAAAAGCCATTACTGTAGTTAAAATTAATTTTTGAATTCTTATCAAACCCGACATTATCGTAATTTTCATCAACATTCTTTATATTGATACTTGGAACTTCTGGTGAGAATTTTTTATATTCAGTATTGAGCTTCATTTTAGCTCGATTATTAAAATCTTCGTAATTCTCTTCTGATAACGTTTGAAAAAATGCTCCCGATTTTTTTAGCTGACTTCTTTCTCTCAACCAATCAGGCGTATTGCTTTCTCCAAATTCAGCGAGATCTATTTCACCTTTAAAAGTTTTGTCATCAAATGCATTAAGGTCCTCAAAATTTCCCATTCTTACAGTAGGCAATAGATTTTCATCGCCTGTTTCAAATACGAGAACCATTCCTGGCTCAATTTCATGCGGGTTTGTAATTTGTGGATTTAATGCCCATACTTTTGCGTAATAAAAGCCCGATCCGAATAAACGCTGGGAAATTTTCCAGAGATAATCACCCTCTTGAACAACATATCGAACCGGCTTAGAAGCAGAATAGAGAGTTTCCCACTCATCATCTGTTATCTTACCTTTAATTAAATCTACTTGCTCCAAAAGCTTTCGCTCTTCCTCGCCGACATCAAATATTTTTACTTCGCTAATTGTTGATTTTTTCACCTCACCGCTGTTTAAGCTCGATTGAACATCAATGATATTTTCTGCTTTTTTCTTCCTTGATAGCTCTATAACCTCAGAAATTTCCTGCTTCAGACTATTTATCTCATTATCTTCTTCTTGATCAGAGACCTTCAAACGGTCTGGTTGAAATAGAGAGCGATTTAAGTCATCATTTCGTAGAATTTTTTTATCATCTTCATCTAAAAACTCAAGCTGACTAAGATCTTGTTCTCTTTTTTCACTCTCCCTATCCTCAACACTTCTCTCTTCTTGAGGAATGTCATCAATATCGTCTGCGATTTGAGCGAGACCATTAGTGGAGATGAATAGGCCCATCCCTATTAATATTAAACATTGATCTATGCATCTTTTTTTCATTTAATTCAAAAACCTTGCGTAGAGTTGGGTGAAATATTTATGCTTTTTTATCAGTCCTAATTTTTTTGTCGTTGAAATTAAATGCTTCAAACTCAATAAAGCGAAGACGCTCTCTCTCATCCCAACAACAATTTCTTCAAACACTTGCATTGATAAATCAAGCTCTCCCTGCGCCAGCATTGTGAGTGCCAGCAAGTACCTAGCTTGTCCACGTACCTTTTGAACCTGAGATTTTTCAAGCTCTTTAAGAATTATAATCACGTCACCATAGGATTTTTGGTGATATTTTTCATATGCCTGATACAGCAAGCTTATATCTTTTTGAACTCTTCTTTGATCATATGATTGTAGCCGATTACTCTTTTGAACATCGACAGAGTTTAACCTCGTCCTGAATTCACTCAACGCTTTTGAGTCATTAACTGATTCATTTAATTGAGGAGACGCCGGTAGTTTTTTCCCGATTAAACTCTTGTACTTTTTTAATAAGTCTTCATATTTTTCTTTTGGAACAGTGTCCTCTGAGTCGAGAAGATTAAATGACGAGCACGAACTTAGTATTGCAATAGACAGCAGTAAAACAATTTTAAGTGATAAAACTCGATTAAAATTGTTCAAATTTCGTCCTCCCTGACTTATTATCCCTTTTTGTAAGAGATGATGAAGAACTCGTCCTAAGTCCTTATAATTATAAATTTTAAAATATTCAGTAATATAGTCAAATCATTTAAAAAGGAGGCATGGATGACCGATCAAATTCATACAATCATTATTCGCGTTCCCAAAAAAGACTCGTCATATGTTTACTTTACACTTGAAGCAAATGAGGGGCTGTGTTTCTACTCAACGCTCAAACACCAAAAGGAATCGCCATTTAGAGACATCGAAATAAGACTGACGAATTCACTCACCAATGAATTTCTAACAGTTTTCAAGTTTTTAAATGATAATATTGAGGTTACTATTCTGGAAGATAACGACAACATCACTAATAGGTAAAATATGCCAAAATCCAAAATAAACTCTTCTAAAACTTACGAAAGTAGTCGCCGTAAATTCATTAAGTTTATAGGTGCTTCTGTTTCTGCACCTTTGTTTATGAAAAACATTAATGCTGCAAGCTCTCGCCAAACATCAGTAATCCCCTCAATAAAAGCCACGACGGAAGATGATTTAGTTCTGGCAAAAGGTTTTACACAAAGTTTATTAATCAGCTGGAAGGATAAAATTTCAGACGTTGATTATTTTGGCTTCAATTGTGACTACACTGCCTTCATTCCAACTGGTGAGAATTCTGGTATTTTTTGGGCCAATCACGAGTATGTTAACCCTCTTTTTATTCATGAAAATAATGCTGGAATAAAAACAAAGAAACAGATAAACGAAGAAATGTACAACATGGGCGGAAGTTTAATTGAGATAAATAGAAAAAACCCTAAGTCACCTTGGCGGTTAAAAAATAACTCTATTTATAACAAAAGAATCACCGCACTCACTAAAATTCCTTTCGCTGGAAATATCGAAGTGGCCGGCAGCAAAGAGGCTCTTGGAATGGTTTCAAATTGCGCAGGTGGAGTGACTCCATGGAACACTATTTTAACTTGCGAAGAAAATTTTGACTCGTACCATGGAGAAAGAAAAAAAGACGGTTCTAAAAAGCCCGGTAAATATCAATGGGAAAAATTCTACGATCAACCACCAGAGCACTATGGCTGGGTAGTTGAAGTTGATCCAAGAACCGCGAAGGCTAAAAAACATACATCTCTCGGTCGGTTTTGTCATGAATGTGCAACCACGACCACTGATAACTTTGGTAACCTAGTCGTCTACTCTGGTGATGATACAGAAGATGAGTTTTTATATAAGTTCATCTCCGACGACAAAAATTCACTAGAGTCAGGAACCCTTCACGTCGCGAACCTCGAGAAAAAAACATGGATCCCGCTAGATATTAGC
>JAURQB010000116.1 GCA_030836365.1 Bdellovibrionota bacterium
CTCGATGATGTTTCTAACTGTGATGGAAAAAAAATTTCTTGGCAAATTAACCAAATTATAAAAAAGCCCGGTGAATAAATTCACCGAGCTTTCAAAGAGACAGAATTGATTAGCTGAAATCCTTTCAAAAAACCAATCTATTAAAAAACAGAGCAATAACCGTGCCAACTTATTTAAGTATCAACGTCATAGAATATGCTATTCAAACAAAAAAAACGTCAATGAAGCGACAGGCGCGACGCGCCAACACGTCAAGTAAATGACACCTATTTAAATGATTGATAAAATTTTAACCCAACCTGAGTAGCATCAAATAAACTTTCAATATTTTGTTGTCTCCCAAGATGTCTCAAAATCTTTCTTCCCTGCATTGTTACGAGATCTGACTCTACCCAAAATAATTTATTATTGAGACCAATGGTCAAACGAAGAATTAAATCATCAGTGTCTTCTATTTGATAAAATTTTTCTAATGGATACTCGATGTATTTTTGACTACTCATTTAACTCACTTGACTTCATTCCATGATAGAATAATGGATAAAAATGGAGGAACACTTGTCCAAGGTATTTTATATCATTGTTTTTTGTCTAGTGACTTTTCCTGCTTTTGGCTTAGAAAAATGTAACTTTGAACTAGTTCCAGAGTTTTTTAAAATAGCTGTGAACTTTTACACAGAAGATGAGAAGCTCGAACAAAAGGGATACTTCGAAGACATAACTCTCAAAGGTGGCTTATTCGGAAACTCGATAAGAGACATCGTCAAAAATATGGAAGTTTTCATTCCATTCAACAAGCTAAATACCTATAACACAACGAGGGACCGAATCATCTATAACCACCTCGTTTCTCTAGATACAAAGAAGAAAGGCAACTTCCACATCAAAGTTTTGGATCTAGGTAAAAAGCGCGTAAAGTTGCGAGTAAAAATAGGTACTCTCTCAAAGGATTTAACTTTTAAATATGACTCGAGGGATGTGTCAATGCAATCAATTGGATATATTGATTTAGCGGACTTCAAGATGGTCAGCGTAAAAAAGCAACTTGAAGAAAAATATAATCAAAAAATTTGGAATGATATTTTTATTGATATCAGAGCAAAGTTTAACAAAAACTGTAAGGAAGAATTATAGTTCCTAAAGCTTTAGTTTCACACTCACTGGGTAGTGATCTGATGCTCCGTGCGCCCTTCCATGATTTATTTCAAAGCGTACAGGAACTCTTTCACCATTTTGACTTCTGGAGTATTTCGGGTGAGCAAAAATATCAAAAGAGTCAAGATCAACTTCTTCTGCTCTTCCATCAAACAGGTTTGCGCTAACAACAATTTTGTCTAAATGGTTCCAGTCATTTCCACGACGGTAATAATAGCTACTTGGAGGCATGTCACTGAACCTTGCGCTCGTACTGCTTCTAAATTTTGACTCCACATCAACAAGACCTGTTCTAGGTGAGAGAAGAACTTCATTGATAGCATGTGGGTTATCAGTTTTAACGACGTTAAAATCTCCCATGATTGTAACGAAATGAGTTTTTCCATCTCTCTCTAAATTTTCGATGTATTCGACCAATTGCTTCGCCACATTTTCTCTGTCTCTCGAAGGGTTGTTTTGACTCGGCCAATGATTAACGAAAACGTTAAGAAGTTTATTCTTTCCCACATTGAATTGAACATGAAGTACATTACGGGTTGGTTTTCTCATGTCTTGAGTAGTCACTTCAATCTGCTTGTGTTTGACGTATTTAAGCGCATTTGACTCCCTAACCAAGAGAGCAACATTTATCCCTCTTTGGTCAAGGCCACTGGTGATAACAGCTTTTGTGTATCCAAGCTTATTTTTAAGGCGATTTGCAACAACAAGGTTTTCAATTTCGACAAGCCCTAAAATATCCGGCGTTTGCCGGCCATCACGATGGATAACATCCGCAATGGCAGCTATCTTTTGGTCAAGAATTTTATTGCTCCAATCGGTACCAAAACACTTTCCACGAAAGTAATCATTTTCAATCTCTGCACAACCAGCATTCTTTGCAGGGTGTCCTTTTGGGAGGTATTCAAAGTCCGCGTGCCCTTGGTCATGTTCTGTATCAAAAAGGTTTTCGACGTTGTAGCTCATCAGTTCCACATCTGATGAAAATGCAGGTAGACTGCCTAGAATTAAGAGAGCTGAAATGAATTGAATTATAGCGAGCATAAATCCCCCGAGATTTAAGGTTCCTCACTCTCATACAAAACATAACGCCATATGGCCCGATATTTTTTAGACACACTCCAGCTGCTAACAAAAGTATAAAAACAAATACTTGTCTATCCTTTACAATGATGTGTAAATAATGGGTAATTCGTTGAGTATGTCTCTTATATCCTTTGTCTAATGCAGATAAACGATTCTGAGTATATACTCATAACCCATTATTTTTAGGAGATAAATTATCATGTCATCCACACTGGCCGTCACACTGAAGTCATCTGTTGTGAAAAAACAATTGGTCGGAGTTACAGGGTTACTACTCTGCGGCTTCCTAGTCACTCACTTAGCTGGAAACTTTCTTCTTCTAGTAGGTCCCGAAGCTTTTAACAAATATGGACACGCACTCACCTCAAACCCGTTAATCTATGTCGCTGAAGCAGGTTTACTTGCACTTTTTCTAGGACACATGGGAATGGCAATCAGAGTTACATTACAAAATAAATCAGCAAGACCTGAAGGGTATTACATGAAAACTCGTACAGGTAGAGGATCGACATTTGCTTCCTCGAGCATGCCCTATACAGGAATCATTTTACTAGCTTTCGTCATTTTTCACCTTCAGGGTATAAAATTCGGCGAAGTCTACAACGTGACATATGATGGCGTTGTGATGAGAGACCTTTACCGACTGACCTTTGAAAAATTCTCCACCCTTCCATATGTCGGGTTTTATGTTCTCAGTATGTTCGCGATGGCCGTTCATTTAAGCCATGGTTTTTGGAGCGCTTTTCAATCAGTAGGCTTTTTTCACACTCGCTACACACCAGCACTAAGAAAATCGGCGATTGCCTTCGCTCTTGTTGTTGGTGGCGGTTTTTCTTTTCTACCTATTTACTGTTTTTTAACAGGAGCAAATTAAGATGACAGACAAAAAACTCGATTCAAAAATTCCTAACGGGCCCATTCAAGAAAAGTGGGACAATCACAAGTTTCAAACAAAGCTTATTAACCCGGCAAACAAAAGAAAGTATAAAGTTTTAGTTGTTGGCACAGGCCTCGCCGGTGCATCAGCGGCAGCAACTCTTTCTGAGCTTGGTTATCAAGTAGAAGCGTTTTGTATTCAAGACTCACCAAGAAGGGCACACTCCATTGCTGCCCAGGGTGGTATTAACGCTGCTAAGAACTACACTAACGATGGCGACTCTATCTGGCGTCTTTTTTATGACACGGTAAAAGGCGGTGATTACCGAGCACGTGAAGCAAACGTTTATCGCCTCGCTCAAGTTTCTGCAAATATTATCGACCAATGTGCGGCTCAGGGCGTTCCTTTTGCCAGAGACTACGGTGGCTACCTGGCCAACCGATCTTTTGGTGGCGCTCAAGTTTCAAGGACATTCTATGCAAGGGGACAAACAGGACAACAACTTTTATTGGGTGCTTACTCATCTCTCCAAAAAGAAGCATCAAAAGGCAAAATTAATATTCACACTAGATGTGAACTTGTTGACGTCGTTGTCGTAGATGGACGCGCGAGAGGCATCATCACTCGAGATATCGTCACTGGTGAATTCAAAAAATTTGCCGCTGACGCGGTTCTATTGTGTACTGGCGGTTACGGTAATGTTTACTACCTCTCAACTAATGCAATGGCCTCAAACTGCTCAGCAGCTTGGAGAGCTTATAAAAAAGGTGCATATTTTGCGAATCCGTGCTTTACGCAAATTCACCCAACCTGCATTCCTGTTCACGGAGATCACCAATCAAAGCTGACACTCATGAGTGAGTCACTACGAAACGATGGCCGAGTTTGGGTACCAAAAAATAAAGACGATAAAAGAAGACCTCAAGACATCCCTGAAGAAGAGAGAGATTATTACCTAGAAAGAATCTACCCTTCATTTGGAAACCTCGTTCCAAGAGATGTTGCTTCAAGAAATGCAAAAGCCCAAGTTGATCAAGGAAAAGGTGTCGGCTCCACAGGTGTTGCGGTTTATCTCGATTTTAAAGACGCCATTGAGCGTGATGGCAGAGATGCAGTCGAAGCGCGCTATGGCAACCTTTTCGAAATGTACCAGCGAATTACTGATGACGATCCATATATCGTTCCAATGAGAATTTACCCAGCGGTTCATTATACAATGGGAGGACTATGGGTTGATTACAATCTAATGACGACCATCCCTGGACTTTTTGCTCTTGGTGAGGCGAACTTCTCTGACCATGGAGCAAACCGACTAGGGGCCTCTGCTCTAATGCAAGGGCTCGCTGACGGATATTTTGTTATTCCTTACACAATTGGCGGATTCTTTGCTGAAAACCGTCCAGATGAGCTCGACACAATCCACCCTGCGTTTGATGAGGCAATGAAATCATCGAGAGACATCTTTGAAAAACTTCTCGCCGTTAGAGGAACTAAGCCAGTAGATCACTTCCATAGAGAACTTGGAAAAATCATGTGGGAATACGTTGGCATGGGGAGAAGTGAAGAAGGCTTGAAGAAAGCAATTGAAGTTATTCCGAAGTTGAGAGAAGAATTTTGGAGCGATGTTAAAATTCCAGGTGACGGCACAAACGTTAACGTCGAGCTTGAAAAAGCAGCGAGAGTTGCAGACTTTTTAGAGCTAGGTGAATTAATGGCCAGAGATGCACTCGATCGTCGAGAGTCATGTGGAGGACACTTCAGAGAGGAATCTCAAACGCCTGAAAACGAGGCGCTAAGAAACGATGATGATTTCTGTCACGTAAGCGCTTGGGAATTTAAAGGTGTTGCAGCTTCCCCTGAAAAACACGCGGAAGAATTAAACTTTGAATATGTTAAACTTTCTCAGAGAAGTTACAAATAAGGTGATGAATATGAGTGAATCTAATTCAATGAATTTAAAATTAAAAATTTGGCGTCAACTAAACTCCAACGCCAAAGGAAAAATGGTGGACTATCAAGTTTCAGGAGTGTCCCCAGATATGTCTTTTCTTGAGATGCTTGATGTCTTAAATGATCAATTAATCACAAAAGGGGAAGACCCTGTTGTCTTTGATCATGATTGCCGTGAAGGTATTTGTGGAATGTGCTCGCTCATGATTAATGGCCAAGCCCACGGCCCAGAAGAGCGCACAACAACTTGTCAGCTTCATATGAGAAAATTTAAAGATGGTGATACTATTATTGTTGAACCTTGGAGAGCAAAAGCGTTTCCTGTTCTAAAAGACCTAATGGTTGATCGCTCAGCATTTGATGACATTATTCAAGCTGGAGGATTTATTTCGGTTAATACCGGTAATGCACCTGATGCTAACGCCATACCGATTTCAAAAGAGAACGCTGACTTCGCAATGGACGCAGCGGCATGTATTGGTTGCGGAGCTTGTGTGGCCAGCTGTAAAAACGCTAGTGCAATGCTGTTTGTTTCTGCAAAAGTTAGTCAATTTAGTCTTCTTCCTCAGGGTGAAGTTGAATCAAAAGAGCGAGCAGTTAACATGGTTAACAAAATGGATTCACTTGGCTTTGGGAACTGTACGAACGAAGCAGAATGTGAAGCTAGTTGTCCAAAAGGCATTTCTATTTCAAACATTGCAAGAATGAACAGAGAATACACTTCTGGAGCAGTGACAGGAAAATAAAATCACATGATTATTTATTCAGATGTGGCCCTTACTTTTTTAAAAGAAGTAAGGGCCATTTCATTAAAAGTCCTTAAGTTTGAAATGAATCTTCCCTTCGAGAGAAAAAGACTTCTCTACAAGGGTTACTACTATCCATTGGACTTTGTTGTTTTTGAACACCCCACTATTTTAGGGCAATACATTCCTGGAAAGTATCAGATTCAAATTAATAAACACCTTATCTATAAATCTGATGAATTAAGCCTCTCCAACATTATCCGCCACGAAATATGTCACTACCTAGCCCATATTGAATTTGGTGCAGATATTCAACCGCACGGTAAAGAGTTTCATCATATTTGTGAGCGTTACTCCTATGGGCCAGAGGTCTCAAGTGCAACGATAGAACTTGGCCATCAACTAGGAGAAAGGTTTAAAAATGACGAAAAAATTTACGAAAAAATAAAAAAACTTTTTCACCTCGCCACCAGTGATAACTCTCATGAAGCAGAGCTTGCGACTATTAAAGCAAATGAGCTTCTTCGAAAACACCACCTCTCGAAAGAATCCATTGCATCATCGAATAATGAAACAATCCTTGATACCGTATTAATGGGGAAAAAAGTTCAAGCAAAACACGAAGCGATTTATCAAATCCTTAGAGAATTTTTAGTTGCCCCCGTTTTTAATTATCAACGCGGTAGTTTTTCACTAGAAGTGATTGGGCCAAGGGTTAATGTCATGACAGCAAAATACGTTAGTGATTTTCTCTCTCATACGTTAGAGGAAATTTACGATAACGCAAAAAAAGAAAATAAAAAGCTTCGAGGTGTAAGAGCAAAAAAATCTTTTATGTCTGGAATTGCTCATGGGTACCTAAATAAAATTAAAACCGCGAACCAACGCTACTTTCAATCAAATGAATTAATAAGAACGGAAAACGAAATCCAAGAACACCTGCATCGAGTTTATCCTCGACTAAGAGGTCGTTATTCAAAATCAAATGGCGTTGATCAAATGGCCAGCAAGCTGGGCCATGATGCAGGAAAAAAATTAAACATTAACCCCGGCCTTAGCTCCAATCAAAAAAAAGTATTTTTATTAAAGGAATAATCGATGAATCAAAAAAGATATCTTCAATTATCATTCTTTCTTCTTGCCCTTAGTGTTGCCCTTGGCGCGATGGGTGCGCACGCTTTAGAAAAAAGCATCTCTCCAAAAGCGCTCGCCACCTTTCATACAGGCATTCGGTATTTCACTTATCACTCACTTGCAATACTCCTAATCGCCAGCAGTAAAAACTTACTATTAAATTTAAAATGGGCAAAAAGATTAATTTTCTTAGGAATGATTTTCTTTTCTGGAAATTGCATTCTCTACGCCCTCACAGAGGTAAAAACATTTGCGATGCTCGTTCCCATTGGAGGTTTTTCATTTATCTTTGGTTGGATAGCTGCAATTATTGAAATAAAAGAAATTAAATAAAAATTTATATTAGTTTAGATGAACTTTTTATTCGGGCCGTGAATCCATTTATGCTGCTGAGAGATCACTCGAAAATGACTTCCTCTTGACTCATTCCAAAGCGCTATATCGTGAACACGCTGCTTTGGGAAATCCTCTCCATAGTTAAATACTGGCGTTAAAATCCACGGAAAATCAATATCAGGGAGCGCCTCATAAACCTGATCTTTAGCTCCATTTACAAACTCAAAATCGTTATTATCAAACACAACACTTTTTACTTGAAGCTTGTAGGAGTATTTCACCACAACTTCTTTGATATGCTCGACGGGAGTCAAAACCTTTGTCGATGGTGTTTTAAAATCAAAACTAATAAAATCGACCAGGTCAAATACTTCATGATCAATAACGTTACCCGCGGCCTCGATATTTACCCAAGCTCCATGTTTTTTAAGGACGCCAATAAGCTCAAGCAAACTCTCTCGATGCTCTGGATCAAGAGGATCTCCACCGGTAATTGAAATACGTCTTTTGCGTGACGAAAAACCTTGCTGTGCAAGCTCCTCCAAAACCATTTCAGTGGTATACATTTTACCGCCGCGAAATGACCACGTATCCTTCGAATCACAGTTATAGCAACCAACTTTACAACCTTGAAAGCGTATGAAAGTTTGTGGAGAACCGATATGAATCCCCTCTCCTTCTGTTGCTGAATATATGGAATTAAGCCGATAAAGCATTTTACCCCTACTAAGAAAAAATTTCTTCACGCATTTCCTAACATAGTTTTATCTCCCTGAAAATAGGAAGCGAGTAGATGTGAAACTAATGCAGGGGCTAAGTTCTCAATTTTTAAGCATGAGGAGGTGACGAAGCCCAAAAAATGACCCATACTCGCCCAATGATTGATGAAACATACAGAACAATAATCCAGCAATTAGAACAAAATATTAGGCCACGCATTCCCAACTCTCCTGAATTAATGGCCGAACTCAAACAGGCCATGGAAGATGAGCGACCCCCAACAGATCAAACTCTTTGCGTTCTCTGTCACCTAGCAAGCCCTGATCCAAGCATGACAAAAAACCTTCTATCTCACTTAAAGACCGACTACCCAACAGAAACTCAGATATTTATCCTCGAGGCAGTTCAAAAACACATTTTAGATGCACGTATGATCTCTGGAGACAGACTCACTCCTGAGTTTCTAAAAGCCTTTAATGATTACCTAAGCCTTGCACCAAAAAAAGTCCTTTATTTTATCATTGGCATTATTGAGGGCTGCGGCGCCCAAAGCATTTTCTTTCGCCAAGGACTGAAAAATCTTAAGTGGGGAATTTTGGATGCCTTTAAAAAAGAATATCGCGAGACAATCACTCGAATTGATGCATTAGAGAATCGTTGGCAAAAAATGCTTAAGTAGTTAAAATATTAGTATGAAATCTGATGAACTCAACGCCATATACGATAAAATAAAATCCCTTAAAAACGCTGGCAACCTTCCTTTGACCTCTCCCAAACCTCTAGAGAGTACAGTTCGTTTAATACCTGATGAGAAAATCGCCCCAAGCCTGTTCAAACCGTCACAACTTGAACCAAACGTTTATTACGCCACAAGCCTAACCATTCGGGCCGTTAAAAAAGACATTTTCATGGCCGGCGATGGTTTTAAAGACCTGGAAATGATCATGCCCTGTCTTAGTTGTGCAAAAAAGCTCGACTTACAGTTTTGGAAATTTTGCCCTTTTTGCGAAGGAAAAATTGCGAACTAACGCACTGAACATGTCAACTAATGTTAGATTATTACCTATTGTCTAACCTACTTTACCTTCTGTACATTCATGCCCATGAAAATTTTACATGCCCACGGAATTTAGAGGGCTTAAAATCTACCTTAGCAGGAGAAGTGAATCCATGAGAGAAAATAGTTTTCTAAGTGACGCGCAAGTTAACAAAATTGATCATAAAGTTAGAGATGAGTTGAGCAGAGTCATGGAATCCATTAATCCTGGTGTTGGCTCCATGATAAAAGACGAGTTGAGAGACCCTGTCGACGAAGCCAATTCCAATATCCAAGCGTCTCACGAGCTTCGAATGAAAAATCGTGAACTTTTCTATTACAAAAAACTTAATCAAACATTAGATCGAATTAAGAAAGGCACTGTTGGCATCTGTAAAGAATGTGATGGTGAAATCAACTTTGAGCGGATCATGGCCAGACCGACAGCTGAAATGTGCATCAGCTGTAAAGAGGAGTCTGAAATGGCTGAGAAAAACAACTTTTTTGGCCGTAAGTCTAAATCTCTCGGAAAGACATTGGACGAAATTTCTGTAAGATAAATTCTCTTCGCCTGTAGCTGGATAAATCATTAATCAAGAAAAACAAAACCTCATCGATCAGGTCATCACTGATTTTTATGAAATCGCCAAAAATGATTTTCTGATT
Organism: Bdellovibrionota bacterium; assembly: GCA_030836365.1. Lineage (GTDB taxonomy): Bacteria > Bdellovibrionota > Bacteriovoracia > Bacteriovoracales > Bacteriovoracaceae > UBA1511. The sequence goes on from JAURQB010000116.1 coordinate 9,704, forward strand.
GGCTATCATTTCCGTCACATTCAAGACTTCAATACTCACATCCCTAAAATACAGCGATTTTGGTATCTCATTTTACTTGAACTAAATAGTGAGGAAAAAAAACAAATAATCAAAAAGGGTGTGCCCAAAAATGTGATTCAATCTCATGAGTATTTGAAAATAAAAAAAGGGGAAGTGGGAAGATGGGTAGTGTTATTTAAATCCGTGCTTCAAAAATATGAACAAGAAAACTTAGGCTTCGTTACTAAATGGGCACAAGAAATAGATAAGTTTGAAAAAATTTTCCTGAACGCCCAAAATCTATACTAGGGAGAATTAGGGTTTTTTGCCCCGTAAGTAGATTTCACAAACTGCTCAAGCCCTGGTTCATTTGTAATTTCATCAATTAACCAATTTTTAAAATAATACTGATTAAGTCTGATGGCGTCAGCTTTAGCATTTTTGGATTCATCGAACTCAACAAACGCAAACTCAAGCTCGTTAACTTTTGCTCGAAATACTTTTTTGCAACCCTTTCCATAGGCAAGACTTGGTGCCTCACCTTCACACGTCGGACCCCCTCCTAGTTTTTCGGCCAGCACAATGGAAAATGAAGGGTCGGATTTTTTAGCGAGAGAGAGGAGAGACAATCGATCGATTGTCTCATCCTCTGAGCAGGAGGCAAATACTAATAAAAATATTAAAAATATCTCTCGCATTTATGATTAAATAAATACTCTAAAGTTTACACCTAGGATTGAGCCCGTTTTTCGGCCATCCACATCATCACTAATTGGAAGTTTGTACATTCCCTCAAGTTGCATTACCCAAAACTTAAATTGCGGAGCAAGAGTAATGTGTTCGGCATCTAACTGTGTTCTAAATTGAATACCTAAACGATCTTTCCATACATATGCACCAAGATCGGCACCAATAAAATAACCATCACCGATTCCATACCCTGCACGCTTATGAATACCGCCAAAGGCTTTAAGCTTCATAAAGTCAAATGGCTTAAATCTCATCTCCCCATATAATTTAAAAAGTATCGGTGTTTCATAAAGGTTATTTGCATTATCCGCTTCAGATAAGTTTGCCAGTTTTACTTCATCCATGGACGCCATAATAGAAAAGTTATCGGCGCGATATCCTACGGCAGCATCGATCGTAAGATTGGTTTCTTCAATGTCTGTTGGAGTATCAAAAGAGTCACCTCCACCGTTGATTGAAGCAGATGTGATTTTCATCAGACTGTCGACACGCAGAAGTCCATAAAGATTTACATGGCCAAAAAAGTTTTCACCGAACCAAGCAAGCTTTGGCCCAATTTTTGTATCAGCTTTAAGATAAATATCTAAATTTGGAACGGTATCAGTTCCTGTAAGTGCATCTACAATCTCTTGAGGAATAATAATGTCTTCTAGAGTCTCTTCGTTTTGATTGACTGCAGTCACGAAGACATTATCACCACTTCTAGCAGCCTCATCACTCAATACTTTGAATAAGTTATTATTATTATCATCACCGTCATCAATTGAGGCAACAATCTCATCTACTGATAATGACTCAATTAGAGCTTTAACAATAGGATCAATATCAGAACCTAACATATCAATAAAGTCTCCTGGCTCCAAAGTTTCTTCTGATATTGCGACATTAGCGGTTAATCCAAAATCAACTCGAAGTAATTCTGGAACAAACTTGATTCCCCAAGCATTAAATTGAAATAGTGGCACACCAACGCCAAGGTTTAATCGCCCACTTAGTTCTTTTCCACTCCATACGTTAGTAAGAGAAGCCGCAGCATCGATAGCTGACTGTTGATTTCCATCAATAACTGACTCAGAGGCTGTTTGAACATCGTCAATCAGGTCCATGATATCAGTGGAGAAAAATCCATTTGCATCAAAATAAAAGTCGTGGCCTAGTGGGCGAAGAGACTCTTGAAGTTTTAAACGGTCCTCAATAAGGGTCGTTCGCTCAACGATGTCATAGGTAAATGCCTGCGAGCTAAGCGCGAGCATCAATAAAAATAGTATATTTCTTTTCATGAAAATTACTCCTCCATAAGTTTTAAATATTATATCGCAATATTTAATCACATTCACCGAATGAATTGAGAATTTTTTTCCAAATCAAAAATTATTTTTTCGACTGACTATAATAGATAAATACACTCAGTTTTAAATGGGCAGGTAAACGCGTGAATGAGCAATTCAAAATTGAAATTGAAAAAAATAAACAAATGATTCACCAGGGTGATATTTTTGATCAGTGTACGATCGGTGGTGATGATAATAATTACTACCAAAGCCGAGACCTTAAGCACAACGAGTTACTTATTCGAGAAATTGGTGGTGTCTATAACATCATCGCCAACTCAGATAAGTGGGTGCTTAATGGAAAAAAAATAGAGGAGAAAAAATACTACATTCTCGGAACAAAAAATAAACTTGTTTGCGGAAAATACAATATTCTTATCAAAAAAATAAAAGATAACTCCACTGGAGGTCTTGAGCTCGCGACAGAAAAACATGAAGTAGGTGACTTAATCGGTGGAAGTTCAAATACGACAAGTAATGTTGATATCTACAACACGCCAAATGAGTCATCCAAGGCTTCAGAAAGCACCACGCACCATGGATATTTAAAGAGACTTGGTTTCTTCGCTAAGTTTTCCTCGAACCTTTTTAACATTTCGCTTTTTTATCTATGCACATGGTTTATCGTTCCTTTATTAAGTGATGGGCCTTATCGTGAGTACATAGAAAAAGCTCAAAGCTTCATCCTTCAACAAATAGGAGAACTAGGCCCTCAATATGTCACTAACGGAAAAATTTCATTTTTCAGCGTCGTGCTCAATGACGTTTTAGAGATGAAGAAATTTGCACCGATTTTTGATGAACTTAGTGTGAAACTAATACTCGGGCTCATTTTTTACTTTATCATCAAGGGAGTGTTTGCGGTTCTTCTCGGTAGACCTCTTTCTTTTTTCTTTTTAGGTATTGGCGTTGATGGTAATTTTGCGATAAGGCGAATCAAATCATTTTTACTTGAAATTCTTTCTCCCATTTTATCACCACTAAGCTTTTATCGACTATGGGGCCTGCTTCCATTCAAAACCATACCAGAAATACTTCTGCGCATTCTCATTTATCGCTCCTCTTCATTTTTAGGTCTCATCGGCCCTTTGTATTTATGTTTCATCACTACGGCGATACTCGCCTCGCCACTACTCTATCAACATTTTGCCAAACCAAAAAATATAATCATTCAATCAAAAATACAGGCAAAAAGTGGATCATCACCCGAAAAAGTAGAAAACTTAATGTTTAGCAATTTGGAATTAAGAACTCCAATGAAAGAAACAATGGAAGTAAAACCCCTAACAACTCCGACAGGAAATCGTTATAAAATAAGTGGAGGAAAGCTAAAAAAAGGAGTTATTCTTACCTCCTCTGCCGTGCCATTTTTTTCATGGGATCAAAACCTTGCAACTGGAAACCCACTTGCTTTTTTAATTTACCCCGTTCATGCCTTAAAAAATATTAACATGCCTATACCTCAAGGAAACGCAGAGAAATTTCAAGCCGAGAGAATGCATATGATTAACGAAATACTTTCCATCTCCCTCATGAATCTCATTGGAAAGTTTTTTGATCTAGGGCCTTTTCTTGTTAGTGCTTATTTCATGAAAAAAGAAATACTCGAGAAGCTCTCTAGCTTGGATTTAGATTTAACTGCTTACTGGATAAATAACGATGGGGTCGCCCTTGCGATCGAGTCCCAAAAAAGTGCTCTCATTAGTTACCCATTAGACCCTCAAAAACCGCAAATCAATATCACCTCCACATCAACTAAAGATTTAAAACTTTTCTTGCAATACTTCATGAGATACTCGGGCACCGTCAAACTCCCAATTGAAAGATCCGGTCTTATAGAAGAAATTTTCATTTTAATAGATAAAATCGACATCGAAAACTTTACTAATAATATTAATAACTTACTAAGTGGTGATGGACTAGAGGTACTAAAAAAAATGCAAAAGAAACAAAAAGAACTGACGAATACAATAAAGAGCGCTAACAAAGCCAAGAAAAAAGCACTTAAAGAAGTAGATTCAGAGTAGGTTTTTGGCCACTCACTGAGAAGGAAATATTTTGAGCGACGTCATTTCAGAGAATAAAAAAAATTTTAAATTTACTTGTACCCATCAAGACCCTAACTGTGCAGCGCGGGCCGGAGAGATAGAAACTCCACATGGAAAAATACCCACGCCAATATTTATGCCCGTCGGAACTCACGGAGCAATTAAAGCACTTCCACCAAGTGAATTAGTTGATATGGATGCGAAGATTATTCTCAGTAATACTTATCATCTGCACCTCACACCAGGCTCTGATTTAATTAAAAAAGCTGGTGGGCTTCACAAGTTTATGAATTGGAATGGCCCAATTTTAACTGACTCAGGTGGCTTTCAAGTATTCTCGCTTCAGCAAAAAAGTATCAAAGAGGAAGGTGCTACTTTTAAAGGGCCGAAAGGAAAGGATGTTTTACTTTCACCTGAAACTTCCATTGAGATTCAACAAAATCTTGGAAGTGATATAATGATGGCGTTTGATGAGTGTATCCCCTATCCAGCAACAAGAGAGTACACAAAAAAATCGATGGATCGAACCCATCGCTGGCTTGATCGCTGCGTGAAATCTTGGACGAATCCAAAACAATCACTATTCGGCATTATTCAAGGCTCAACTTTTGATGACCTCAGAAAAGAATGTGCTGAACAAGTCATTGAGCGAGACCTGCCAGGTATTGCAATCGGAGGTGTTTCCGTTGGTGAAGGGCCAGAGTTAATGGAAAAAGCGGTCAGTTATACCGCTCCTCTATTACCGAAAGACAAGCCTCGGTATGTGATGGGTGTTGGCAACCCGGAAGACCTACTCATGATTTGGGAAAATGGAATAGACATGAGTGACTGTATTATTCCTACTAAATTTGCCCGTGGGGGAACTCTCTTTACGAATCGCGGAAAAATTAGAATCAGACACAAAAATTATCGGCGAGATTTTTACCCCATCGATCCAAATTGTAGTTGTTATACTTGTAAAAACTTTACTCGCTCCTATGTAAAACACTTATTTGATTCAAATGAGATTTTAGGGCAAATTTTGGCGACAATTCATAACATCCAATTTTACTTAGATCTATCAAAGCGTGCCCGAGAAGCGATTATTGCGGGAAAATTCCTTCAATTTAAAAAATCATTTTTAGATGGTTATCAAAATAATTAGGGACAAAAAAATTCGCCCCTAGTTCTTCAATTATGAATGATATCGATCAATCAGCTATGATTTATATTGATCCATACACCAATCAAGTAGATTTGTGAGTGTTTTCACATCTTCCAAGGAAACGTTATTAAAAACTCCAATTCTAAATTGATTGCGGCCAAGCTTTCGATAAGCGTCAATTCCATAGACGACTTGTTGCTCTTCAAGGGATGCGAGAATTTCATCAACAGGAATACTCTCATGCACATCAATCGTACAAACAACATTTGATCGATATTGTTCATCCTCAATAAAACAGCTTAGCATTGAGTGAGCGCTGGCCCAATTGTAAACGTGATTGGCCTTATCAAAACCTGACTTAATAACATTTTCATATCCCTCTTCATTCATTTTCTTCACTTGTTCATGGAGAAAAAACAGGGTGGAAATCGATGGCGTATTATAGGTTTGATTTTTATCACTGTTATCAATGGCCAACTTCCAATTCATAATTTCTGGAATATAGCGAGATGAATCCCCTGCTAGTCTAAGTGCGCGCTCTCTCGCTTTTGGACTCATAATGGCCACAAAAAATCCTCCTTCACTGGCAAAAACTTTTTGTGGTGAAAAGAAAAACAAATCTAACTTAGAAAGGTCACAAGGAACCTGCCCACCGCCACTTGTCGCATCGACGGCAAGAATTGTCTGATCATCTACTTCTGGAAGATTATTTATAATTACTCCTGTAGATGTTTCATTCAACGTCGCGCAGATCATATCGGCAGAAGAATCATTTTCAATTTGAAG
>JAURQB010000117.1 GCA_030836365.1 Bdellovibrionota bacterium
CTTTTTCCACTGTCCCATCAACAAGATTGTCTCCACCTTGCTGATCCTGACTCGCTAAACTTGTACTGCCACCACTATAGCTTCCGCTCGCATTCCCCCTATCAGCGAGGCATCCCACAGCTGAACTCGACGCTGTTTCAAAAGTACCTGCGCTATCTTCTACTCCCAAATTTATATCAACCTGGGCAGATCCTCCTCCTTTCACTGAAAAAGCTTCACTGTAATCATTTGCTTTCTCATCTAAGCACTCGGATCGTTGTTGAAAAAAAAGTGATCGCGCTAATGAATAATTTTCGAGAAATGCCCCACCATAAATTAACCCCCCTATAGGGAACGCACCTAGGTCAGATCGATAACTAACAGAGTTTAAATATTTTCTTTCCTTTCTACTTTGCCAACCCCAAAAATAGGCTAAAGATGAATTAATTTCTAACCCCTGAAAATCATCAAGGTTATATTGGTAAATAATATTCATCATTAGAGCGCAATGAGGACACAAAATCATTAATCCCGTACCGTCAACCAAATCAAAACCATCCCAAACAGTAAATCCATCTTTCACAAACTTCTGCTGATACATACTTACTAAGTTTTCATAGATATTTTTCGATGTAATTTCATTGGCCAACTTTCTTCTCCACATTTCAACACCATCAACGTCCAGTGCCTCACCATAAGCATCAACCATCAATTCATTTAATCTTTCATCGGATACATCTATTTCGCTACCCAATGCCTCGAAATACATTTCTAATAATTTGACCATGATTTGAACTTCTGCGGTACTAACCCTGTCCATAGACTGTAGTTGAGGGATACATAAATCATTCTGAACATCCTCATCCGCAAATTTTTCCCACACTGAAGAAATATTAGCTCTTAGCGACTCTTCAGAAATAATTTGTCTCTTCACATTTGGGAAATTGTTATTGCTGTAATTGGCAAGATCACCTCCTCCGGAGGAAGTCGAACCATCAAAAAAATTACTACCAGTAGTCATCGTCGGATAAATGGGATCGACTAATTCATTCCAGGTTCCATTAGCTCTCGTAATTTTAATCATCTCTTTAGTACAAACACTGTTATTTTTACGATCACCAAACCAGTCAGTACTCTTGCCTTTTATTCGATCACCATCGACATTTTTACATAATTTAACCCTGTCATAAAATGGAGATTCACTATCATATCGAAACTGATTATATTTGCCGCCCTTATAAGTGTATGAAGTTGTTGAGCCATCTGTTTTTTTTCTTTTCTTCGGGTTTCTGAAGACACTCAAATATCCTGCTAGAGAATAATACTTTTCTTCGTCCGCTGGATTATTGATATATTCAGAGAAGTTATCTGGCAGAGTATTAACCTCCAAGTCATAATAATCCGTATTTTGATCATACCCAATTAACTGACGGTACATTCCCTGTCGCGCAGTATATATACCAGACAAGGTAGCGTTATATTCCGCGAGGGTTCGAATTGTTGAAACGCCAGCAGCAGACTCGGCAGAAGCATTTTGTTCAATTTGATTCGCCTCTTTTTCTGCTTGAATTTGCGCATTTTTTAAATCAAGCATGGCGCGAAGTTGAAAGAAATCTAATCGTTGCCGTTCTTCTTGAAAATTTTTTGAAATCGTATCGAGACGACTGTGAATTCCAAACCAATCATCACGCGCTTTATTAACATTGGAATCTTTGTATCCCCAAAGCATCTCTAATCCTCTTAATTGACGAGAGTATAGATTTGAGTACGCCTCAACAATCAAATCATTTTCCTCAACAGTTAACCCTGGATACATATCGCCACCATTTTGAACAAGCTTCAGTCCACCTGAGCAAGAATCTTTATCAAAATTGACATAAAACTCAGGCGAAGGCGCGACAAATAATGATGTGGGATCGACACAATTTGTAATTGTGCCATTAACAAGCGGAAAAGCGCCGGAGCAGCAATAATTTGCACCACCCGTTGTAAATGATCCTCCAACATTTGTACACGGCGGGCGGCACTCAGCAACGGGCATACACAATTTTGAGTCAGGCATTGACTCACCAAATACCTCTTGAATTTCAGAACTACTCAGAGACTTACAATATCCAGAACTACAGTTAAAATCTTCTTCACAAACTTGATCTTGTAGAGGCTCTAACTCATTCTCCCCCTCTGCAACAAAATTTTTTTCATAGGGAGTCGTTAAGCAGTTGCCCGAATAGAAGCATTGTGTCTCCATTCCATCACACTGGTCTTCTTCATCACTAGGCAGAGCAGCCTTGCAAACTTCTTTCTGACTACGATCCGATCCTTGACAAGGCTTTTTAAATAAACATACTTTTGGCGCTCGATCTCGAAACTCCTCACTCGCGATCAATCGGTTTAGTTTTCTATTTCTTGTGCATGTATTGCCATTTCGACACTGACAGTCAGATCCATCTGCAGAGCAGCGATCCACGAATGCTTGTTGACCACCCAGTAGACCAAATAAATCCCCCAAACTATTACCGAGTACGTTGAAAATATTCATATCATTAATAGTTCTATTAAGAAAAAAATCGCACCGATCCCCTTGGTCTCTCCCCGTATCCAACCCAAGAGTATAAAGATCATTTGGGTAACCATAAGATGCATAATCACCATTTAAAAAATCAATATCTGTTGCCCGATTTAAATCAATACTAAAATTCTGACTTTCGCCTAAATAAACATTTGCGTAAGAGATGATCTCACCGGGATTGAACTCAGATGAAGGAGGACCTGCACTACCATCAGCAGATAAGGATTGATTAAAATAAACTAAAAAAGTGAGTGCTCCTAACAAGCTAATAATTTGATATTTCATGAAACCGTTATCGGCAACAATCTAAGATTAATTGAGTCGATAATTTGTATTTATTTTCCGGGTATCTATTTAATAATATTAGGCTAGAATAGTCCTCAGAAAGAGGTAAAACAAGGCTTATACAGCATGAACATCATCAAGCTCAAAAAAGGACAACGAAACATCAAGGAGGATGCTTGGGGGGATTTCAAGATGACCTCGCTCGAAATTCTAGCGCCTGATCTAGAATTGCTACCGAGAGAGTTAACCCGCTGTCAAAATCTGACGTATCTCAATATCGTCTGCCCAAAACTTCAAGAAATCGAAGAAGATAGCCTTTGGTTTCCATCTTTAAAAGTTTTAAAAATCACCAGAACAAAACTTCAACAAATACCTTTATCTCCAACTCAATGTCCAGCGCTAGAAAATCTCAACCTACAAAATAATAACCTAGAACAAATCAATAATGCATGGGCCGATTTTTATTTTTTAAGAGAAATTAACTTATCAAACAACGCATTAACAGATCTTCCCTTAGAATTTTGTCGTCACGAAAATCTTTCTCGAATTATTTTAGATAATAATCAATTTGAAAAGATCCCAGTTTGCATTACCCGAATGAAATCTTTGCATCACCTCTCCATGACTGGAAACCCGCTCAAGTATGAAGAAAAACAGCTTGCTTTTGATTTATTTGGACTTGAGATCAAATAATCTAGGAATGCCTTTTTCTTTATACGTGTTAGAAATATTATCCCATAGTGAATCAGACTCGTCTCTTTTCACTGATTTCATCATTCTCTTTAAATCCTCAACTGGAATTTTACCTTTGCCCTTGGAAGTAGATTTGTATGATCGATGACCTCCAGAACTTCCCCGCCTACGAGTTCTACTTTCTGAGGACTTTTTCTTTAAAGGGCCAACACTTTTCTGTGATTCCTTGACTGCATTGTTCGTTGTCTTTCCCCCTGTTTTGACATCAATTGTCGAGGCAGGCTTTACCTTACCACTTAGAAGTTTTTTAATTGCAGGTACTCCAGAATACCCTTGCAAGGCGACTGATGCGACTTGAGACTTTGACATTGGCGCAGACTTGTTTCCCTTGAGTCCAAGTTTTTTTAATCTATTCTCATTTTTCTTGCTAATGGTGGCGAGAGCATTGTTTCTTTCCTTCACCGTATTCATTAATGAACCAGAAACTTTAGCATTATCTTTAAGTTTTGGATTTTTTACATTAACTCCACCACTAGTATTCCCAGAGCTAAGATTTTTAAACGAGGAAATAACATTTTCCCCCGTGCCTGTCTCTATTTTCTTTAAGCCTGAATCTTGGGTTGTTTCAACAAAAGAGTTGCTATCCAAACTGGAGTCAAGGCTTTCAAGAGAAGAACCACCTCCTCCTCCGTCACCACCAGTTCCACCATCTTGATTGGCACAATCTAATTTTACATCCATATGATTCTCAGCGGAGGACAAATTGTTCAGCATCTGATTACTTTCAATATTGAAAGATCCACCACCCTTATTATTCTCAGCTTCTTTATAGGCATTTGTGTATTCGGTTGCTTTTACTCTAAGACAGGTACCAGTTTTTTCATAGAAGGCCGCCTTGGCGAGTGAGTAATTTTCTAACCATGCCCCACCGTACATTAATTCCGTAATTCCTGGTACCCCTAGATTATCTCTGTAGCTTGTTGCTTCCATATAGTAATTTTCCAATACGTCCCTTAACCAATTATGGTACCAATTAGACCTAGAGAGATTGAATCCTTTGAATGGGTCTTGAAAATCAACCATCTCACCTCTGTCGTAAATAATCGAAAATTGAGCAAAACCGTTCCATAGAATTGAAGGATTATTTAAATTTAGAGAGGAAAGCTTGCTGATACCACCTGGAATAAAAGCCTTTTGATAAATTGCCTTCAATGTATCATACGTGGAGTTTGCAATTATATCATCTGCCAACGACTTTCTCCAGATATCAATACCATCACTATCAACTCCACTCCCATAGGTCTCAATAAAAGTTTTTATTATATCTTCTTTTGATAAAGTAGGTGACCCTGGTAAAACGGCAAGGAATTGATTAACAAGGTTGGTGATGATCTGCAGTTCAGAGTCTGAAACAAAGTCCAATGACCTTCTTTGTGCTAAGCACTTGTTATTTTCAACCTCCTCATTAGCATAAGATTTCCAAGATGACTTTAGATTACTTTTAAGAACACTTGCATCAATAATAAGCCTCTTCGCATTTGGAAATTTAGACTTATCATAGGTAACATAGTCATCTTCCTCTGAGTCTACTGCTCCATCAAAAATATTTTGATTTTTGAAAAAAGGATAAATGGGGTCAACTAATTCATTCACGGTTTGATCTTCATTTTTTACTTTGATCATCTCGCGAACACATCTAAAATTTTTGTAAAAGGCATGTATAAAACTACCTTTTCCATTTTTACAACTGAACCTTTCAAATATATCACTAAAACTTTTAAGGTCTAGGTGTTTAATACCTCTTCCTATTTTTCGATAACCTCCCCCACGGTGCTTATGAAAAACGCTAGATAGCTCTAGTAGGCGCTCGTTTTTTTCTTCTATTTTTATTTTTCTTGGAGTTCGATTTGCTCCCATGACTGCAACGAGGGAATTATGATTTGTAAATGAACCAGAATTATCATAACCATCCTTAGTAGAACTAGTGTAATGATCATCAGAGAGATCATTTTTCTGCACATTAAAAAAATCTTGAATCGAATTTTGATCGTAACCAATGAGTGATTTAAACATATTAGATCGACCAAGAAAAACGGAAGAGAGGTCTAAGTAATATTTAGACAATTTTGTAATAGAGCTAACACCTGCTGCTAGATCCTGATCATTTTCTGAATTGAGTTTTAATTGATACATGGCCGACAGCATTGAATAATCATGGTCTAGTCGTAAGCTTGAGAATGAATTTGAAATATCTTGTAAACGCTGATTAGTTCCAAACCAGTCGTTACGCGCAGGATTTTTTTCCACGTCAGAATTGGACCACAAAAATTCCACGCCCAAAAGCTTTCTATTATATTTTGCGGAAATGGCCTCAACCACTTGGTTGTTCTCATTGATATCTAAATCCGGATATTTTGGAAGACCTTGCTTTAAAAGTTTAAGCCCTCCAGAGCAATCATCATCATTAAATACAACATCAATTTCAGGACCAGGCAAAACAAATATGTCCGTTGGATCCAAGCAGTAAATTTGATTATCAACCTGATGAGAGTATGTTCCCTCGCAACAATACCCCTCACCAACATTGAAAGGAACATCACTTACTTCTTTACAACGAGGAGCACATTCAGCAACAGGCATACAATACTTTCCCTGCTCCATCGTTTTATTAAAAATAGCTTTTGCCTGATCTGATGTTAAATTCCGACAATACCCAGAACTACAATTATAATGATTTTTACATTTAAATGATTCAGTATCAGATGCTTCATCTTCTCCGGCCAAAACATACTCTTTGGTAAATGGAACAGCGAGACATTTTCCCCGATAAAAACATTTGGTATCATCAAGGCCATCACATTTATCATGATCACTAGGGTTTAGAATTGATTCGCAATAAGCTTTTTGACTTAAGTCTGAGCCTCGACAGTCCTCTTTAAAGAGACAAACATTGGGCGCCCGTTCAGAATAATCCTTTGAGGGGTCGAGTTTATTTAATGTGTGATTTCTTTCACATGTAGTAGAGTCTTCACAAAGGCATTTTTGTCCTTGATTTCCGCAAATGTCACGAAATTTATTGGTGCCCACGCCGAGGTAATCCTTACCGAGCTGATCAAAAAGACTAGAATTAAAAAAATCAAAATATCTATATTTACCAAGGTATTCATGAATACCATAGTCGCACCGATTCTCTAAATTAGTATTTAAATTGTGTTTGAGATCGATGATATTATTAGGATAGCCAAAATCTTCAAAATCTCCTGTGACGAAGTCAACGGCCCTGGCTTTCTGAAGATCAACTTCAAAGTTATCTCCTAAGCCTTTAAAAACATTTACGTAAACTTTCTCGTCATCATGTTGTGCAATGACAATATTAGGCTGAATAAATAATAAAATAAGCGAAAAAATAAATTGAATTTTCATTATTAATTTTTCGGTAAATCTAGATTATTTTTTTAAGAGTAAATAATATATATATATATATATATATATATCACGAGTATCTACCTGAATTTAAATAGCCTCGGGACTCCGTGAAGCATATATGCTTTTGAAATTTTTTTCCAAATTTGATCTTCTTCAGATATTCGTATTTTATTTTTATTTCTTTTTACATGACTAGCTAGACGATTTTGATCATTAAGAACACTATCAGTTCGAGATGATGCATAAGATCTATTTCTCGATCCGCCAGCATATTCATTGTTTCTAGATGCTCTTGAGAATTCGTTATTTCTTTGACCTTCTAGAATAGGAGACTCCAATATTTCTTGTTGTTGTTTACCGATATCTATATTTCTAGCCTGATAGCCTACTTTATTTTTTAGGGCCTCTCCTATAGAAGAACTTTTCAACGAGGCGGCTAAATATTCAGCCTCATGCTTTTTTCGAATTGAATCTGAAAATCTTCCCTTAGTTAAAAGATTAAGCATTTTTGACTTATTTTTTTTCAGTTTCTTCACTGCTTCGTTTCTATCTTTCAGGCTTTTCTTTAGTTCAGCTAGACTAGCTTTCTCACTTTCTCCATCATCAAAAACCATATCAGATCCACTATCACTGACACCCACATTAATTGGTTTTATTGAACCAGTTGGGAGTTCTAACTGCGGCGTTGTTGGAATTTTATCGAGCATTACAGTTTCCTCGATTTGGATATCACTACTACCTAATTCTTTCTCATAACCTTCTAATCTATCACCATAATTAGCGTGCCCATCGTTTGGATATTGATGACAAGTCTTACTCAACTTGCTCGACTCGCCCATCACTGTCTCTTCTGATGAAAGCTTGTTTTGATAATAACTAACTCCATAGGCTTCTGAGTAGTTTTTCGCTATATTATTCAAACATACAGAAACTTCTTGATGAAAAACCTGCTTGGCCTTTGCGTAAGACTCTAAATAAAATATACCATCTAAAAGAAATGTATAGGAGCTTATTTCCGTTGCACTTTCATTACTAACTGAGTTTAAATATTTACGGTCATGACAAGCTTGATTTGAACAACCATCTCCCCACTTGTTAAAACGCTCATTACTCTTTTCAATTTCAAATGGCAAAAATTCATAAAAAATTGCTGCAACCTTTTGAGAGATTTGTTTATTATCATCAATGTTAAATAAGTTCACACCTCCGAATGTCCCAAGGAAAACTAGACCTGCCACAAGAAAACTTCCAAAGTTCAACGTGTCTCCCCAATCAAAACCATCTCGCACATATTGATTTTGATAGGTCCCAGTTAATGATTGGTAAACATATTTTTTCGTTAATTCGTCGGCCATTAATTGACGCCAGTTATCTCCATATATATCTCTTGCCTGTTTAATGGCCTCTTTAACGTCATCATCAGGCAGGTTTTTTTTCGCTCCAAGCTTAATGAGCATCATTAATTCATTATCACTCACGCCATCAATAACTCTATTTATCTCCGTACAACTTCCCGCACTTATTTTTTCTTGAGAGTAATCAGTAAGGCCATCATTAATATTTTCGATGAGCTTTTCTTGATCAATGACAAATCGTTTAACTAAAGGAAAATGTGTTGGATTATTCGTATATTTAGTTAAATTTTCTTTTTCACCAAGAAGTCCTGTTGGATAGATTGGGTTAACTAATTCTATCCACTTTCCAGTCTCTCTATCATAAACTCGCGACATCTCTTTTACGCAAACTTCATTTGTCTTTCGATCACCAAACCAATCTGAATCTTTCGCCTTGATCGGTTCCCCAAATTGATCCTCACATGGTAAATCAATATCTGAAAATAGACCCTCTGATTCAAATTTTCCAAAGTGATAATAATTGCCTGTCACACCTGCACTTACTGGTTGTCTCGTTTTATAAAATAGGCCAGAAAAGCTATTTTCTTCAAATTCTTTAGGCCAGTCACTATTAGATGTAGATGTACCAAATAACCGATTATAACTTTCCTCGAAGCTAAATTTATAATTAGGATCACTAGAACTCCCAGAGTAATCCATCGGGTTATAGTCCATACCTAAAATGTTGTATAAAAAGTGAGATTGGATTGAATAAACGCCAGACAACCCTTGATGATAATTCGCCAACATTTGAATAGTAGACACGCCAGCAGCATTTTCAGAAATATTACTTTCACTCTGAGTTGATAAATCTGATTCTAATTCATCCTGAGCGTGCTTGAGGTAATTATGAACTTCAAGCATTTTCCGATCAACTTGTTCGTTCGCCATTCTAAATTTTTCACCTAGACTAACAATATTCGAATTCACACCAAAAGTGTCATTAACACCGGCACTATCTGCACGTCCCCAAAGATATTCTATACCTCTTAAGACTCGATAAAATCGGCGTGCCTTCGTTTCAGAAAACGCCATTTTGTCTTTTTCAGACCAGCTGTAATAGCTCTCAGAATAATCAGCATTACCACTACTACTTCCAAGACCCATCGATTCAAATGAAGATTTCATCTCGCCTTTTTCGTCGACATAGGAGTCTTCAAAAAATCCCCCCTCACAGGTAACAGGATTAACTTTAACTTTAAACATTGGTGGCCCTGCCGATACAAACTCTGCAGGATCAATACATTTAGTTTGAGTACCGTCATCATAAGCAATGCTACCTTCACAACAAAAATCTTCAGCAGGGTTCTTTAAAACGCCTCCTACAGTTGTACAAAGAGGTCGGCACTCCGCGGGTTTTGCACATAATTTAATTGCGCCTATATCAGCACCAGTAATAATCTTGGCCATTTTTTTGGAGAATTTTTTACAATAGCCAGAAGCACAGTTGTAATCATCTTCACAGGCCATAATTCCTTCACCGAATTTTTTCTCCTTAATCTCTTTTTTAGAACTCACCACTACTAAACACTTATCAGAATAAAAACATTTCTGCTCTTCGCCTTGGCACTTGGATAATGCCTCTGTGGCACAAAGTTTATTTTTCTCTTCTTCACTCTCTGTTTTAGAATATTTGATGCAATGATTGTATTCGCTTTCTTCACAAAATTTGTGGGGACTCGTATCACCCTTTTCACACTCTCTTCTAAAAAGACAAACCTGGCCGGCACGATCTTGAAATTCAACATTGCCGATAAGAGAATTAAGCTTATCTGTTTCTTGGCAACTATAACCTGGGTCACACAAACAATTTTCTCCATCAGGCCCACACGAACTTTCTAATTCCCCCTGACTTTTAAAGCCTAAATTTTTGAGTAGCACTAATCTACTAAATACCTTAAATGGATTTTCTTGATTTAACCGCTTAATTCCTGAATTCAAAACATAATCACAACGGCTCCCAAACTCAGATCCAGTAATTTTCCCAAGACTTGTCATCTCTTCTTTTGAGACATAACCAATATCAACTAACTCCTCTTCAATAAAATCAACATCTGCATCATCTAAAATTGGACGATAATGACCAACTTTACCACCACTCAGAAAAGCTCCCTTTTCGATATCTAATGATAATGCATCACTTTGAACATATTTGCCGTCTCGTTGAGTTATCTGTCGTAATTCAAGAGGAATATTATGATTAGCTGGCCCTTTATCCATTGCATGTAGAACCTCAATTGGAATAACCGAGCTAAAGACAAAGAGTAGAATAATTAGATATTTCACAAGTAACCCTTATTACATTATTTGATCTTATCTAAATATTAAGTGAGTTTAGACGCCTAGGGTTGGCCAGGAGAAAAGCTAAAATTTAAAAGGCAAATAATTTTAACTATTTAATCCGATTAATAGAAGAGTAATTTTGTTTTTCAAGTAAAAGAAAACGCCCCACTTTTGTGCTGACAAACCTAATATCAATGATTTATTTTCCCCCTCAATGCAGTTTATTTCACGCTCAGTAAAATAGGTTAAATGAAGATGAAAATATCAATAACTAAATTAATTTTAATTACATCAATCCTTACCTTATTCTATTTTGAGAATGGTTTTGCCCAAGTTTCAAAAGGCCCGAGGCAAACAATGTTTACCTTTTTAAAGGCGATGAAAGCATATAAAAATGGAGACGAAACAGGGCTTGAAAGGGCCACTTCTTTACTCTTTTTAGAACATCTACATCAAGAAACGAGACAACGCTCCGGTGAGCTTGCGGCCAAGAACTTAATCAATACGCTGGATCGAATTGAGCGCATTGATGTTCTCACTATTCCTAAAAAGTCAGAGGCAAAAAAATGGGTATACAAAAAAGAAATTTTGAATACTCCGGATGGCCAAGAAGAACTCGAAATTTCGATTACAAACTATGGGGAAAACCGCGGTTGGTTATTTTCGAAGGAAACTGTCTCCAACATTTCTCTTTATTATGATGCCGTCAAAAATAAAGAAGTTGTCACTGGCGTTAAAGAGCTAAAAGACTGGCGCGCACCGATTAAAAAGTTAATGCCTAAGTGGATGGGAAACCGAAGCTTTATTTTAATTAACGGCCAATGGGTTGGTTTGTTTTTCATCATTTTTATCGGTTTAATTATAGAGCGGTTTGCGCGTTTCTACTTGGCCGCTCTCGTCTTGCGCCAATTAAAAAAATTAAACGTCCATGCCCTGAGTGAGAAAAAAGAAAAGCAGCTAACTTTTCCATTTGGCATGATGGCCTTATCCGGCTTTTTCTCCGTAGCGATTCAATCACTTGAGCTTACCGATGAAGCATTATCCATTGGACTGAAGGGTGCGCGCATTGGCTTTACAATCGCAACCGTCTTTTTGGCCCATCATCTAGTGGACGTTATCGCTCTTTATTTTGAGAAACTTGCCAAGGATAGTGATAATAAATTTGATGATATTCTTGTCCCGCTAATTAAAAAGTCCGGAAAGTTTTTTGTCCTTGCGGTCGGTGTCGTGGCCATTGGCGATTCGCTCTCCCTTGATATGAAAGGAATACTGACCGGACTTGGAATCGGAGGTTTGGCATTTGCTCTTGCCGCAAAAGACACGCTCGGAAATGTTTTTGGCTCGCTGACGGTTCTCCTTGATCGCCCGTTTCGTATCGGCGACTGGGTAAATATCGATGGCATTGAAGGAACGGTTGAAGAAGTTGGTCTTCGTTCCACGCGTATTCGAACATTTTATGATTCGCTCATCACTGTTCCCAACGGCACACTAACAAGTGTACATGTCGATAACTATGGCCAGCGTCGCTTTC
>JAURQB010000118.1 GCA_030836365.1 Bdellovibrionota bacterium
ATTTCTTTTTTGAATACTTCACGAACTTCGGCGTTTGTTCTCTTTTTTAGACCGAGTTTGACATAAATGTCATTGGCCGAACCTTTTGAGTTACCAAAAACGTTCATCACCCTTGGCCACCATAGGTTTAGGCGCTCTTGAAGAAATTCTTTTCTCTGTGGATCTTGAGAAAGTCTCTTGACCCACTTATCTCCGTGGGCGATGTGCATCACTTCTTCTTTATAAATGCTTCCAATTCCTTCTTTCCAAGGAATGTAGCTTGAGTGAAGTGTGTCCTCTAATTGGTGTCCCGCTGCGCGGTCCATAAGGAAGTTAAAAAGAACAAAATCTTCCCAATATTTTATTTGGTAATAAAAAATATTCACACGAAAATCATCTTTCGCGCGCGTAAAACCAATATTGGTTTCATCTTCTTCTAGCTTGTAGCCAAGATCAACTTTTGTAATATGAGTTTCAGGATCTTGTCCTAGGCCTTTTAGAATTCTATACACAACTGAAGCGTGTCTCATTTCGTCTTTGACAATTTGGGCAACAAGAACTTTTCCTTGAACCGTTGGAGCTTTTTCAATCCACGGCGCGTATCCAAGAGCTCCCGAGTATTCAGAGTCTCCTTGCATCCATAAAAGGTTCAATAGTTTAGAGCGGTAGAGCTCAGGTAGTTCATCACCTTCATTAAACGTTTTACCATTTTTGATGTCTTCAAAAAGTTGTAGATCTTCTTGTGTGTAATCACTCATTCATCACTCCTATTTATTGTCCTCTAAACTCAGGTTTGCGTTTTTCAAAAAAGGCTTTTAAGCCTTCTTGATAGTCTGCGCTTGAGCCTAGAAATCCTTGGGATTCTGTTTCTCTTTCCATAACATACTGAAAAGATTGATCCAAGGCGTCTCTCACATTTTGTTTGATTATTTTAATACTTAACGGGGCCATTTTTGAAACTTTTTTCGCTAAGTCGAGGCTTTGTTGCATGTAATTTTGGCTACTTCCGTTAGCAAGCCCTAATTTGACCGCTTCGTCGGCCTGAATCGGTATATTTTCGATAAAAAAGCTCATGGTGCGCTGGCGCCCGAGTGCCTTTGTGATGGAGAAGGTTCCACCTGCATCTGGGCATAATCCGATCTTCGAAAATCCACTCATGAGGTAGGCTTCGGGGTGAAGGTAAATAAAATCGCAGGCCAGTGCAATGCTGAGTCCGGCACCCACGGCCATTCCATTGATGGCGCCAATAACAATTTTTTTATTGGCTCTAACGGCGTTCACCAGTGGATTCCATTCTTCTTGAAGCGTAACGGTAAGATTCACTTTCGCTTCATCCGCTTTCACGGTGCGATCATTTAAATCTTGTCCGGTGCAAAATGCTTTACCTTGTGCGGTGAGGATGATGACTTTAACTTCCTCTGATTCACTGGCGTGATTAAGTGTCTCAATCAGCTCTAATTTAGTGTCCCTGTTAAGGGCATTGTAAACTTTTTCGCGATTTAAATCGATGGTGAGAATGCCATCGGATAAATCTGCTTTGATCAATTTTGTTTCCATTATTTTTTTCCTATTTTAAGTAGCCACGTTGCATTTGATCCCGCTCGATGGCATCAAAAAGTGCTTGAAAATTTCCTTCACCAAAGCCCATATTATTTTTTCGCTGAATGATTTCAAAAAACAGTGGCCCCACATAAGTGTCGGTAAAAATTTGAAGTAAATATCCATCAGGATCACCGTCAACGAGAATTTGATTTTCTTCAAGCGTTGGAATATCTTCAGTGATGGTGAAGTCTCTTTTTGGGATGTCCTCGTAATAAGTGTGAGGGATATCAAGAAATTTAATCCCTCGAGAGCGAAGTTCACTGACGGTCGAAATTATATTTGGCGTCATCAGGGCGATATGTTGTACTCCGGGGCCGTTGTGGCGCTCAAGAAATTCTTCAATTTGTCCTTGGCCGTCGTCTTTATCAGGTTCATTAATAGGAATAATAATATTGCCATCGTGAGACTGCACAACTTTAGATTCAAGTCCGGTTTTTTTCCCTTTGATGTCAAAGTACCTGGTCACGGTAAAGCCATAAACGCGCTCATAAAATTCCACCCATTGCTCAAGTTGTCCCCGAGGAACGTTATTAGTGAGGTGATCAATGCGGGCCGCTCTGGTGGTGAGTGCCATGCCCGTTGGTGGATCTATTTTTGTAAATCCAGGTCTCAACTGAGTATTTGGCCGTTCCACAAATTCATTATAGACATCGCCAAAGCCTTGAATTGCCCCAGTGAAATACGTGCCATGCTCGTCTTCCATTTTTTGCATCGGTCTGACAATTTGAGCGCCGCGATTGGCCGCTTCTTTTAGGGCGTGTTCGCAGTTTTCCACTTGGAAAGAAATAGTGGAAACACCTTCGCCATGCTTTCGTAAATAGTCATGGGCGTAAGAGTCTTTTTTTGCATTAAGTAGAAATCGCACCTGGCCTTGGGAGATAAGGAGTTGATCATTTTTTTCATCGACTTCACTATTCATAAAGCCGAATTTTTCCATGATGCCTTTGGTCGGCGTCGAGAGGGAGTCACAGCAAAACTCTAAGTGGTCAATACATTTAATTCCGAGGGGATTTGCGGAGGAAATAGTTGTCATTCGCAGGTCCTTTTTTGGTCAGTCTAAAATTTTGTTTATATTGAAGGATAAACTTTATTCAGACAAGTATTGATCGCGCGTCAAAGAGGAATATTATTGGTGATATGAGGGAAGACAACTGGTCTTCTGGGTGAGAAGCCGATATATTTAGAGCTAATCAAAATTTACAAATTCTTTGGATATACCATGAGCGAAAATAGAATAATGTCGGGAAATGAATTAATCGTACGCGGTGGTCTTGAGGCCGGTTATGGCCTCTACACTGGCTACCCAGGTTCTCCTTTGGCGGATTATTTTAACCTTCTTTATGAAAAGAAAAATGAGATAGAAAATATTGGCGCTCGAGTTGTTATTGGTAACTCCGAGGCCAATGCAGCCGCGATGGCCTCTGGCGCTAAACAGGCCGGGCAAAATGTGTGTGTGGCCATGAAGTCCATGGGACTGCATGTGGCCAGTGATGCTCTCAGTGTTGGGAACTTTGCCGATCCTGGAAAAAAATCAATTGATCCAAAAACGGGGAACGAAATTTCTCCTGGCGTCGTGATCGTGGTGGGTGATGATCCGTGGTCACAATCAACATCGACACCGGCAGATTCCCGTTTTTTATTTAAACATCTACACATTCCTTTTTTAGAGCCTTCTACACCACAAGAATTAAAAGACTGGATGCAAACGGCATTAGAAATTTCCCAGCACTCTAGCGTTTATCAAGGAGTTATTCTCAACACCTTTATGGCCGAGGGAGGAGGACGAGTAGAGCTGGGTGAAGTTAAAACTCTCTCCAAAGAATTGATTGATCTTAATCCTAATGAATTTGATCTATCGAAAAATGTGATGGTGCCACCAAACAGTTTAAAAGCAGACGGGAGAATGCTTAATGAGCGCTTTCCAAAAACGATAGAAAAAATAAACGCTCTTCAATTGGATCAAATTTTTGGTAACAGCGAAGCTAAAGTTGGAATTATTAGTAGCGGTGTGGTTTTTGAGTCGGTCAAAGAAGTTTTAGAAAAAGATAATCTTCTTGATCACACATCACTTTATAAAGTTGCTTGCAGTTATCCTCTTAGTGATGACAGATTACCTATGTGGCTTGCTGATAAAGAAATGGTTATTGTGATCGAGGAAAAAAGAGCGTTTTTAGAAACAGAGTTACGCCATCTCGTTAATGATAAAAATATTCGTTGCAAAATTTGGGGCAAAAAATTTGACGAAGGTGCGGATGGTTTTCCTTCTCATGGCGGTATCAATGTTGAAATCATCAGAGATAAATTAAAAGTTGCTTTTGAGTTAATTCATTTTAGTGGGGAGGTTTGTCAGAAATCCATTTTGGCCAACGTGGCGGGAGTTCCGATGCGACTTCCGACGTTTTGTCCCGGTTGTCCTCATCGAGAAACGCTGAGCATTCTAAAAGAGATTCGTCAGGATTTAGAAAAAAAAGGAATTAATCTGATTACTCACGGGGATGTTGGGTGCTATTCACTTTCTTTTTTAGAGCCATTTAAAGAGATGCATAATTTATCGGCGATGGGACAAGGTGGAGCGCTTGGCGCCGGAGTTGATCTATTTACGAAAAATCCTAGTGTCGTTTTAATGGGTGACTCAACTTTTTTTCATAGTGGACTGACTGATATTTCTAATAGCGTCCAAACGGGACACAATATTACTTATATTCTTCTTGATAATGACAATACGGCGATGACCGGCCATCAAATGACTCCGGCCAGTGGTGTGAGCGTTGAAGGGAAAACGAGGCCACGCCAAAAAATGGTAGAGGTGGTAAAAACTCTTGGGGTGGATCAAGCGTTTGAGGTCAATCCAAGTGATCGCTATTTTTATAAAAATGAGCTTACTCAAACGATTCAAAAGCCTGGAGTTAAAGTCATCGTTTCCAATAAAGAATGTGGACTTACTTTTCATGGCCGCCAAAAAAAGCAAGAGCGAAGTCTACTTAAAAAGGGAACGGTAAAATCAAAAACATTTTTTCAAATCAATAGTGATTTGTGCGAGAACTGTCACGCTTGTGTGGAGATGACTGGTTGTCCTGGACTAACAAAGACGAGTGATGCTTATGGGGACAAAATTATGATTGATCCTCAAATATGTGTGGCCGATAGTTACTGCACAAAAATTAAGGCGTGCCCAAGCTTTGAGGAAGTGACCGTTTTTAATTATCATCCGACAAAATATCAAAACCAAGGCCGAGATGTTGATTTAACAAATATCCCAGAAGTGGATACGATTAACCTCGCTGACATCAAAGATGGGCGGCAAACCTGGCGCGCGGTTGTTACGGGGGTCGGTGGTAGTGGTGTAACGACGATTAGTCGTATTCTCGCGGAAGCGGCGAGAGACTTGAGTGCCGAATTTGATTTTAAATTCATGGATCAAAAAGGTTTGGCGCAACGAAACGGTCGAGTGACAGGCCATTTGGCACTTCATGGCAGAGGAACTTCGGCCGCAACGGTCACACCTTTAGGAGAAGCGGATTTGCTCATTTCTCCAGACCTATTAGATGGTTCACAGGCCATTAATTATCTTCACACGGAAAAGGGGAAGGCAATTGTCGGTGATGATTTTCAAATTCCGTTGAGTTTTATTTTAGATAAATCGGCACCTTCACGAGCTGAGCTTAAAGAAAAAATATCAGAAAAGAAATTGGTCGAACTTGTAAATTTAAAGCAAACGGCAATAAATGCTTTTGGAAAATCCGTGTACGCGAATGCGATGGCGTTAGGGGTCGCTTATCAGCGAGAACAATTGCCATTTAATTTAGAACAAATGCTGGCAGCGTTTGATCGAGGCGTCGCAAAAGCCGAAGTGGAAAATAATATTAAAGCATTTCATCTCGGGCGTTTACTGATTAATGATCCTGAAAATATTTTATTTTCGACGCAGGAATCAATAGTTGA
The DNA here is from genome assembly GCA_030836365.1 of Bdellovibrionota bacterium. Classification (GTDB taxonomy): domain Bacteria; phylum Bdellovibrionota; class Bacteriovoracia; order Bacteriovoracales; family Bacteriovoracaceae; genus UBA1511. The sequence goes on from JAURQB010000118.1 coordinate 5,524, forward strand.
TCTTTCTCGCTATGAAAAAAGTCTGGTGGACTCTTTTCCTTTCTTTAAATCAACAGATGTGATGGTGAAGTTTTTCCATCAATCAGTGAAGCGACTACAGGGGTATTTCCCGCACGTTCATGCTGCCCATATATATCAATATATACATGATATTTTTATTTATGATCGGGGAAAGTATATTGAGGATTTTTTAAAAAATGCAGGTGAGCTTGCGTGCTCATCACGAACTGATGATGAGAAAACAATTGCTCTTCGTGTTCTCGCAAAAACATATTTTGTTAAAGATGAAGTTTATTGCTCTCATCAAATGATCTCTCCCATTAAAAATAGCAGAGACCTTAGCTCTTGGAATAAGTTAGGCAAGGGATTTAAAATCACGCGCATTAATCGCCCCCACTTTGACGTGTTTGGGCAAGGGATAGAGTTTGATTTTAGTCCATCAACTTGGATGCTCAAACTAATGCGCCACTTTCGTCTTCTGAGATTACTGCTTCCCATGTGGCATCATCGTGAGCGGCAAATTGCCAAAGAAGTTAGAGCTCGCGTGATGGATTTAATCAATAGTGAAGATAGCTTTTTGAGTGAGATCTCAAAACTTGATCAAATTAACGGCTACCGAGAAGTAAGGTATGAAAAGTCTGAGGCGCTTTTATGAGTAAAATCAGGCAAAGTGTCATGGGTGTTCTCTGCGTTGGCGAAGAGTACTTATTTATTAAAAGGCAAAACTATCTAAATGTTTTTCCTGGATACACTTCATTTCCAGGAGGAAAAGTTGAGAGAGATGATGATTGCAGCCCGCCTGCGATGTTATCTGAATTTTCTGCTGACCTCATTGAATGTTTGCGACGAGAGCTCATGGAGGAAATTTCTTTTGATCTCTTTGCAGCGATTGAAAATGGTGAAGTAAAAAAAGTGCTGGAGCTTGGAAAAGTAATTACTCCGGATTTTAATCCGGCCAGGTTTGAGAATTTTTATTTTAAAATTGAGCTTCGAACAAAACCCCCCATTGATTTTGATCAAAATGAAATTGCGTCGATTTCCTGGGGGAGTGCGAAGAGTATTTATGAGCGTTATCATCAAGATGAAATTCTCATTGTGCCACCGATGAAAAAACTTATTGATGGATTGACTGAAAATAAGCCTCTTCCGCTTAACTTAGACCTTCAATATGACAGTCAATCTGAAGTTCCGGCGATTAATCCGGTGAGTTCGGTTATTCAACTCCTTCCTTTAAGTAATACGTTTCCTCCGGCCAAACGAACCAATTGTTTTGTGATTGGGGAGAAGCCGCAGCGAATAGTGGCGATTGACCCCTCTCCATGTGACGAGAATGAATACAAAAAATTTAAAAAGACGATTTCTAAATATCCCATAAATTTTATTTTTCTTACGCATCATCACCCTGATCATCATGAGTTTTCTACTAAGCTCGCGCGTGAAATGGGGCTTCCAATGGGAATGTCCAAAGATAGTCATGAGCGAATTAAGAGTGAGTTTGGAGAAAATTATTTTGAGGGAATTTATCTTTCTTTTTTCAAAGAAGGTGACGTTCTCACCACGTGTAATGGAGAAGACGTCATTATTTACGAGACGCCCGGCCATGATGAGGGGCAACTTAGTCTGATTCCGACATCAAAAAAATGGGCGATTCTAAGTGATCTTTTTCAGTCTATTGGAACGGTGGTCATTGGAGCGCCAGAAGGTGATATGAAAAAATATTTTGAGAGCATGCAACGGATGATTGATCTTTCGCCTCAGGTAATTTTCCCAAGCCACGGTATTGCTTTAGGGGGAGTGGATAAACTTCAAGTGACACTTGATCACCGCAAAGAGAGAGAACTTCAGGTGCTTGGTCTTTTTAATGAAGGGAAAACAGGGGATCAGATGCTCGCAATTATTTATGAGGGCGTTGATTCAAGACTGTTTCCCTATGCCAGAAAAACAATTAGTGCCCACTTAAAAAAATTAAAGGCCGAAGGTAAAATAAAATAATGAAATTTACTGTGTTAAACCAACTTCCTGATGGTTTTTTTTCTGCCCATCCAACCGAGCTTATTAATATCTTTGATGGCCCAACGCTCGTTCATCTTGACTATGGCCGCGAGCAAACCATTTTCATCAGTGTGATGCTACATGGAAATGAGCATTCTGGTTTTTATGCGGTAAAAAAATATCTTGAACAATTACGAGAAAGAGATGAAAAACCGAACAGAAACATTTCTCTTCTTATTGGTAACGTGCAAGCCGCTGCCCAAAACGCGCGCTTTCTTGATGGGCAAAAAGATTTAAATAGAATTTGGTCTAATGGTGAGTCGCAAGAAGAATTATGGGCACAGAAAGTTTACGCTGAAATGCAGACAAAAAATCTGTTTGTAACCTTAGATCTTCACAATAATACTGGGAAAAATCCCCATTACTGTGCTGTTACAAATCTTGATTCAAGCACTTTGCAGCTTGCCTCACTTTTTGATGGAAATGTTCTCTATTTTTCTGATCCAAAAGAAGTTTTTTCCAATTATTTTTCAACCCTTTGCCCTTGTTTAACTGTTGAAGCAGGCCAAAGTGGTGACCCTGAGGGGATCGAAAAAACTGTATCGCTAATAAACAGGGTACAAGAAACAAATAAGTTAGATGATATTGGTGATATTTTAAGGATATTTCACGAAAAGAAAATTTTTGAATCATTTGGTAAAATTAAGATACCAAGAGAGTCTAGTATTAGCTTTTGCGATGAGAAAGCTGATTTTAATTTTTTACCTGAAATTGAGAATTTAAATTTTAACTCTATTTCACCTGGATATGTTTTTGGGCGCGCTAATAATATCAAACAGCACCTCTTGGTGTTTGACTCGAATAATAATTCTATTTCTGGTAGCTATTTTAAGTACGTCGGCAATGAGATTATTAGTATTGAGGAATTTTATCCGGCAATGATTACAACCAATGCAAAGATCGTTCACCAAGATTGCCTCTGTTATCTGTTAAGAGAAATCGATTTGTAATCATAAGCTTCATCTTTGGTCGTCATAATTATTTTATACGTTGATTGAAATAATTGGTATAATCTATCAAGTGGTGTAATCGGTAAAATGATAATGAACGAGAGTGAAAAAATTATGTGTAACGGTCCTTGGGGATGGGGGAAAACTTGGAGAGACTTGTTTTTTATTTCCTGGAGTAGTTTTGGGTAATTGTGTAAATATTGGTCCTAATAATATTCTCAATGCAAATATAACAATTGCTCATTATTCTCAAATCGTAGCTCACAGTTTTCTTGCATCCGTAGTGGTCATGTCAGGTTTTTCTAAAATAGTATCGAGTTGTTTTATCGGTGCTGGTGTTACGATTATAAATAATATCAATATTTGTGATAATACTACAATCGGCGCGGGTAGCCTTATTTTTAAAAATATTGATGATCCAGGAGTTTATTATAATAAATCAAAATCCTATTTATATAAAAATTAATATTATTAACAGGGCGAGGCTTTATGAATTATATAAGCAATTTATTTAACCAAAATATTACACCATATAAATTTTCTCTTTTAAGAATAGTTTTTGGGTTTAGTGTTTTAGCTGAATATTTAATGCTAATTTATCAAAGGGAGGTGATCAGTGAATGGACCAATCTACCTTTGCTTATTTTAGGGACAATATTTTCATTATTGGTGATAGTGGGTTTTAAGACTAAATTTGTTTTATTTTTGAGCTGGGTTCTCGTCATCGTCAATTTTTCATTTTTTGAAGAATGGGAGTACCATTTAGATTATGGTTTTTTAATAATAAATTTCTTATTAATTTTTTTCAGAACTGGGGAAGTTTTTAGTATTGATAGTAAATTAAATAGTTCTATTAGTCGTCAATACAACAAGTATTTTTATTCTTTTTTTAATATTATTTGTGGGACTTAGTTTTGTTTATCTTGACTCAGTTCTTTATAAGATTTCAAGTCCAATATGGCGAGGTGGGTTGGGGATGTGGTTTCCTGCAATGATGCCATATTTTGGAAACGGAAATATGGACTTCCTTCTAGATTATTATTATGTTCTAGTACCCTTAGGCTATTTAACCTTATTTTTTGAATCATTCTTTTTTACTTTTTTGTTCCATAGAAAGTTCTGGGCGATTCCTTTTATTGTTGGATGCGGCTTGCATGTTGGAATCGCACTTACATTTACAATTGTAAATTTTGGATTAATGTTTTCTGCGGTGTTTTTATTATTTATTCCTGATCGGTATATAGATGCTCTATTCAGGGGAAAATTTAATTATGAGAATTCACAAGATTTTGTAATCTTACCAAAGACATATATTCCAATTATTATGCTCTTTATCTGTCTTCAGGTTCTACCAACACTGTCTTATACCCCGTATGCCAGACGATTAATTAATAATAAAATCAAAGACTCATTAATATTTAGATATGGCCGTTTATTTAGCTATCATTTATTTGGCATAACTAATCATCCTGTTTTCATGGATTTTCATTATAATAACTCAAATTACGTCTGGCGATTGGTTGATAAAGAGGACTCATCTATAAACGTGCTTGTCGATAAAAACGGTTCTCCATTATTTGAAATGAATGGACGGTTATGGGTCAGGTTTTTAAAGATATCTCTTCGTGGGTATAACGAAGACTTAATTAATAAGGAATTAATTCCAATTATTTTGAAATCGGTTCCTTTATATGGGGATTCATCAAGGACCTATGAATTTTAGGTAAAGAAATACCAGGTTCCTGAGAAAATTTGGAAAAAGGGTGTTAGGGAAAAAATTAACAATATACCTTGGACAACATACGGTATGATTTCCGGTTCAAAATTTAGTAAGCTCTGATATAATATCCATCTAACAGTTATAAAAAGAATTCCTTTTCCTCTGCTGTAGGTATTCGACAACTTTTTCGAGGCTTAATAATTCTGTGGCGATTCTTTGCGATGATATCATAAAAAAAATCTGTAATAGGTATGGGGAGTAAGTTTAAAATATATATAATCTTAGGGAAAAAGGAAACTGTTTCAAGAATTCTGAAAACTGCTCGGCTCTTAGTCACGGGGTTTCCATCATTAATAAAAACAATCGTATTCAAATCATGGGGGTTTATATTGTTTCTTATCAAAAAGGGGTGGATTCTTTCATCCTGAAGTGAAATATAGTAGATCAACTTCTTTTTATCTACTGAGATTAAAAAGTCCACATAATGATTGCACACTTCACAAATACCATCAAAGCAAACTATATTTTTTCCGGTAATATTTATTTCATTTTTTTCCATAATTATAATTATCTCAGGTTTTTAACTTTAGGTTTATCGGTCGAAACCTCAATCTTGATAAGGTATTAAATTAAAAACCAATATTTATTTAAACATCCTCTCTTTTTTTTAAGTTATGCGGAATTAATTCGATAAGGACTCTGCTCAATAATTAAATTGGATTAAGTGTTTCTTGCTAAGTCTTTTTGATCTGAACCATGGGGGCTATGAACAATTTATCCATCTTTTTTTATAAGGGAATATTTTTTATATTCGATAACTATTCGAATGGTATTTTGGGAAAAAATCTATTTGCAGCTGTTGATCTACACAACAACACAGGGAGAAATCCACATTACTGTGCCGTTACTTGTCTCGAGGAAAATACATTGCGCCTTGCTTCCATGTTTGATGGTAATATTTTATATTTTACGGACCCAAAAGAAGTTTTTTCAAATTTCTTTTCAACTCTTTGCCCCTCCTTAACGATAGAAGCGGGACAGAGTGGTGATATCGAAGGAATAAATAAGATAAATTTATTAATAAAGAATTTAATAAATCTTAATTCTTTTGGTGACCTAGGAAAACTAGAAAGTTTGTTTAATCGAAAAAAAATTTTTGAATCATTTGGTAAAATAAAAATACCTAATAGCTCCAGTGTGAGATTTGATAATAAAGCTGCTGACTTTAATTTCGAATCAAATGTGGAGGACTTAAATTTTAACTTGGTCCAAGAAGGTCATATTTTTGGATACAGTAATTCCATTGAAAAGGCCTTCTTGTCTACGACTCGAATAACAATCCTATAGGCGGTAGCTATTTTAAGTATAATGATAATAAAATAGTCACAATTGAGTCATTTTATCCTGCGATGATTACAACAAACTCTAAAATCGTTCATCAGGATTGCTTATGTTATTTATTAAGAGAAATTTATTTATAAAATGAATTATCACATTCCTTTCTGGTAAATAATAACTCCTAGTTTTTGATTTTTTTTTTACTATAATATTAAAGTAAATACTGGAGAGAAGTATGGAGAAGGCGATGTTATTTTTTGGTGCAGGATTTTATCAGATACCGGCAATAAAACTCATAAAAAAGAATTATCCCTATAAGCTGATTGTATTAACTGGTGTCGATAATGACCCCGGGATAAAGTTGGCGGATCTTGGCGTTTTAGTTGATATTTTAGATCCCTCAGCCGTTGAGGAAAAAGTGAAATCTCTAAATGTAGAGCCAATTGCTGCGATTACAGTATGTACAGACTGGCCTTTAGTCTCTATTGGAAGAATTAACGACTTGTACGGGCTTAGAGGGATTAGTGAAGAAACTGCTCTAAAAAGTTCCAATAAATTATTAATGAAAAATGCTTTTCAAAAATTTGATGTTGCTGCCTCTAAGTTTAATGTAGTGAAAAATTACGAGTCATTAATTGATAGGCTAAATGAGTTTAACTTTCCATTTTTTCTTAAAACTCCAAAAGGAGGCGGATCTAAGGGTGTTATAAAAATTAATAATGCAGACGAATTAGACAAAATGAAAAGCGTCTTTGATTTAAATAAAAATACAGAGGCATTGGTTGAAGAGGCTTTAGTTGGAGTAGAATTCGGGGCTCAAGCCGTAGTTGTGGATGGAAGTCTCAAGTATTGTTTTTTGCATAATGATACTGTTACAGATCCTCCTATTCAGGTTCCTATTGGTCACTCGTTGCCCTTGGAGTTTATGTCAGATTCCCTGGCATCAGATGTCGATAGTTCATTAGAAAGAGCTATTAAGTCTCTTGGTATAGAGAATGCCGTTTGTAATTGTGATTTAATATATGACCCAGACTTGAACCAGATCAAAGTTATAGAAATTGCGCCTAGGGTTGGTGCTACAGGTCTAACAGAAATTATTGATATGAGCTATGGTATTAACCTTTATGAGCTAGCAATTAAAATTGTAATGAATGAGAAACTTGAAGAAGTAGATGTCGATAGTGAGGTGACGCCATCCGCAATACTCACGATCCGTTCGGACAGAGATGGAGTTTTTAGAAATATCTCTTTTCCTGATGAGGAAGGAGTCACTTTTTCAGTTAAGCCTGAAGTTGGAGAAAGGGTGAAGGTATTTAAAACGGGGCAGGATATTTTAGGGTTCGTTTGCTGTACTGGAGACTCATTTAAAGATGCTGAAAAAAAGCTAATTGAATATCATAAAAAGGTTCAATTAGATCTTGAGTAAACCTTTGTTAAATAATTTCTATTTATTGTTTTAAGTGATTTTCACTCTTCTTTATTGATTAAGTAATCATTTAATCCTCCGAAAAGTTATGCATGAGTGGTGATAAAAAAATGTTTTTAAATAAAACAAAAGTGCTTGTTTGTGACTTTGATGAGACTTTTATCAATAAAGACTTAGAATTGGAATTTGTGAAGTACTACCGGAAAAATCATGCCAATGTAATTGATTATATTTTGGCCGGTTTTAGCTTGCCTATTAATATTATTCTCAAAAAGTTACATCTCCGTAACCTTTTAAAAGCTTGGACTTTTAAAAAAAATGAAAAAGAATTGTTTCAATTGTTTCATGATTTTTTTAAAAAGTCTGATATACAAGTGAATCAGAAGATTGCTGACTATGTCGTAGATTTTGAAGGAGAGAAAGTTCTTTTAACTGGTTGCTATGAACCGCTTGCAATGGCGTATTTAAAGTACAGCAATTATGAAAGCATTTTTGATAAAGTGATTGGTGCGAAGACAACTTGCAATGGTTTTGTATTAAAAAGGCACCCATTCGGCAGGTCTAAATTAAATTTTATTAATAGGCCATCAGTAGGGATTGGTAATTCAATATACGATAGATACTTCTTGGAAAAATGTGAGATACCCTTGATTTTTAACCCTGACGAAAATTTAATTGCTCATGCTAAAAAGCTTGGATGGAGGGAATTATAAATGTTTGGCCCAAACAAGCTTTTTAATGACATTGTTAATACAACTTATTGTCATAGAGACCCAGAGTTTTTTGATAGTTATAGGTTTCTAGTAGAAGCATTCAACAAAAAATTTAATGTGCGTGATTATGATATTTTATTTATTCCAGGAAGTGGAACTATTGGAATAGAAGCACTAATGTTTAGTCTGAAAAAACAAATTACATCAGTAGGGACTAGAGGTGTTTTTCAACAAAGATGGGATAAGAAATCAGACTACTATAATAAAAATAAAAAAGAATCATCTAGTTATAAAATATATTGCCAATTAGAGACAAGTTTATCTGAAGTGAATAGTTTGAACGGTGAAATGGTCGACTCTATTAGCGCCTTTCCTTACTATGATTTACCAGCTGGTTGTAAGTTTTTTGTAACGTGTTCAAATAAAATTCTTGGATCCTATGTTGGACTTTCTATTGTTGGTGTTCGTAAAGATTGCTGGCATGATTTAATAGACTCTTCGGTTCATTCATACCTGAATTTGTCCAGATACCGAGAAATGGGAGAAATGAATCAAACACCAACAACTGCACCAACCCATTTGTATACGCATCTTGGGCAGGTTGTTGAAAGTTTAGATATAAAAAAACTAAGATCCAGTATTGACGAGGTTTCAGAAATGCTGGTTAGTGCTTTCGGGCCAGAAAATATAATCGGAGAATTAAGGTGTCCCGTAATAACTGTAAACAGAAATATTATCCCGGATGAATTAGCTCGAAAGTTTGATCTGTATGGTTTTCATACGGGGAAAAGCACATATCAATTTTTTACTTACAGCCATGACATTAAGGACTATCAGGATTTTATCTCTGAATATCGCAAGTTTTCTAATAGAGGTTTATATGATTACAAGAAATCAGCTTAAAAAATTAAAAAAGCTTGTTGAGCATGCGTATGAAAATAGCAGCTTTTATAGGGAGCACTATAGGGTTAATGATTTTCACCCAGACATGTTGAAAACTGTAGATGATTATAAAAAAATTCCAATAGTAAGGAGAGAGCAATTAAAAAAAATATCCACAGAAGAAATACTGACAACAACTAAAAGAGATGAACTATTTAGTCAAACGACCTCTGGATCAAGTGGTATAAATATTCGCATATTTTACTCAAAATTTGAAAAATGGGTTAATCTTTGGACTTGCTTAAAGGCATATTTTATTAACCGCCAAGGTCTATTTGATGTCACTGTCGCTCTTCGAGATCCTGTAGATATCAAAAAACCTAATATACTGCAGCGGCTGGGTATGCTTCGGTATGATTACTATAATGTTTTTGATCCGATAGAGGAAAATTATGAAAAAATCACCAAAAAATATAGTCATATAAAAATTCTTAAAGGGATGCCCTCAGACTTAGCATCTCTGGCTCTTTGCGCAGAAAGAAAGGGAAGTTTTCCAACCGTGGGAGTTATTTTTTCTGACAGTGAAGTTTTGGATGATGCAAATAAGGCTTTTATTGAAAAAGTATTTAATACGAGAGTGATCAATTATTATGCCTCTGTAGAGTGTGGGATGATTGCTTATCAAAATGTAAATAAAACTAATAATCACTTTGATATAAATAAAGATTATATGGTTGTGTTTCCAAAAGAGGGGCGAGCTATTGATAAAGCTATTATAACTAACTTATATAATCTTACTTATCCAATTATCAACTATGAAATTGGCGACGTTTTAGAGTTTGATAATATTGGGCAAACGGATATATATATTAAAACTATATTTGGAAAATACCTTGATTTTATTGTCCTGCCTGATGATTCCGTTGTCTCTCCCCATGTCGTTAAACAGATGTTAACACACATTAAAGGAGTTACCAGGTTTCAGGTTCAGCAAGAGAAACTCGATGAAATTAAGGTCATTATTGAGAAGGGGGATAACTTCACTGACGAAACAGAAAAAGAAATAATTTCCGAGGTGAAGAGCTTTACGAATGGTTTGTGTGAAGTGCAAATTGAATTTACTAATAATTTTCAAAAAGTCGATTACAGGAAATTTAAAGTAATTGAGTCAAAAGTTGCTCAAAATTTTCTTGAAAGCTACACTCTTCCAAAGGTTGGTTAGTATGAATGGTAATAATGTTAAGTTATCAATTGTTATACCCACCTACAGTTCAAGTAGCTTTATAACATCGACCATTGAAGATATATTAAGCTGCATGAAAAATATGAATGAAGTTTGGGAATTGATTCTTGTGGATGACTCAAGCTCGGATGATACTTTTAAAAAAATGTCCGAATACTTAAATAAAAAAGATGTG
>JAURQB010000119.1 GCA_030836365.1 Bdellovibrionota bacterium
AACCTGTTGCCACAACAGGGTTATATACAAGGTCACTAATCGCTCCTGATCTCTCCCTTAACGGTAAATCGAATAACCATCTCGCTGGGCCGTTTTGCATATTCAACCCGATAAAATTCATTGAGCTCAACCCTGATTCGTTGGCCACAGCAGAGCGTATCGCTCCAGTTAAAACAGCATTTAATATTTGATCAAAAACAGAGATACTTATTCCTGCAGCGGTTAATCTTTTTATTAATTGTCGACGATTATAAGTTTTCATTACTCACTCTCCTCAGGACAACTTAGATCATCAAGGTTTTCAATAAGATCATAGGCTTTTTCTAATGAGACTCCTGTGGCGTAATCTTCCATGGCACCAGAATTTGATTGCTCATATGTACAACCAAAATCACTTACTCCCTCACCTAAAACAGTAAATAGTCTAGAGTTACAAGGTTCCCCGGGATCAATAAGAGGTTGGTCATCATTAGCAACTCCTTTCCAATCACTAATAGATGTTGGAAGAGATTTAAGATAATCTAATTTATCCTGGCAAGAATCTTCATCAACTTCAGTAGTAGATGGCGCCCATGCTTCCACATCTCCTTGAAGCCCCTCATGACAACCAAAGCATCCAGACAGGTTCGCATAATAATCATGAACATCGCCAAGAGACTCATACTCAACATAAGGTGAGTAACTTGATCCTAAAATTGATTCCATAAAATATTCACTACTAATTATTTCTTTTATAATTTTTTGAAAATCGTTTATGGTATCACCAGAGGCAAGTTCAGAAGAGTCATCGCCGCTACCAAATTTTGAACCAAGACCAAATTTAATACCAGAAGTATCTACTTTTGTCTTTGAGTTAAACTCTGGTTTAAGATCAAGTGACAGTTCAGCGTCTACTTTAACATTTGCGTTAAAAGTTTCCCGTAAGTTTATTCCATCAGTAATATTTGCTGCATAGAGCTCTTCACCACGCTCAATAATCCATTTTAATTTCTCTTCTTCAAGTTCAGTTTTTCCAACAATTGGATTTAAACTGTCATTTCTATTTGGGTAAAATAAATCAACTTTTTCACCAACAAAAAACTCAAAATATCTTTTGGCCGCACAAGCATAATAAGCCTTAGTACGTGTTAACGCTTGCCCAAGCTCAAGGTAAGAGTAAACAGGATCCCTAACCTCGTTACCATCCACATCGTTTATATTTACCTCACCATACATTGGCGCTCGAGACAAAAAGATCGCCACATCCTCTTGACTTTCACTAGGCCAAATTGTCTCAGCGAGGCGATTAATTCTTTGTTGACCGCTTAAACGGCCTTGAGAAAAATTTTCCGCGGCATAATGATTTTGACTACAAGCTTCTCCATCAACTGACCTCACACAACCAATATTACATGCAGACTCAATGCCGTCGCTACATTTTGAGGAGTCATACTCAAGAAGAAGAGAGTTTGTGGGAGATAAAAATGACAAGGTTTCAAACCGACTATAATCGATATCTTCATCATTATCATCACCTCGATTATCATATCTAGGATAATCGGAAACACCATCCACAGCGACTCTAATCGGTGCAATCGCCCGAGACAATGGATCAATTGAACTATGACAAGTCATACATGAGGCCGTATTACCAATAAATGTATGGCCCTCCTGAGGCTCATCAATACGATGGGAATCAATACTATCTGCTGCGCTTAGATTTGGAATGTCTAAGCATAAATAATCTAGGAGTAAATACCTGGCCCACCTTCGGGCAAAACGATCAGCAGAAGTATGCCTAAGTGATAGGGTTTCTCCAGTTTGAGAAGATTCTATATTCTTCAATAAGTATGCTAAATCCAGGGCACCTCCAGCACCTGGATGGTTAAACATTGGAGTTTCATACCCATCAGGCTGCAAAAACCTATCAGCATAATGAGAGACAACGCAGGTCTCTTCGTTTTTGGTTTTAATGCCAATCAGTTCTCCCCGTTCAATATACATATCTTCATCTGTGCATTCACCATCAGGTAAATCTCGTTTATCCGCATCACTTAAAGTAAATATATTTTCTTGAGACGTATTGACACCTGCAAAGGCTTCCTCAATTATGGGTGCATCTATAGGGTCTCGGAGATTGAAGACAAGAGTTTGAGATGAAAAACTATAATCTGAGTCTTCAGTATCACCATCACCTAATAATTCGATAGTTTGACTATCACGATCTCTTCTAAAAACCTTTCTCATCATTTTTGGAGATACAGAGTAATCAATATAAACCTCATCCCTCGTTTCACTTAAATCCAACCCACCGCCTGTAAGATTAAGAGTGTTACTATTTTTTCGATCAGGCTCAATAAATAAATCTGGAAAATGCAAGGAATGTCTTTGACCAACTCTATCTAATGCGCCGAACTTTATAATATCACTTGCGTCGCTCACTCCGTGATCCCTGACTCCAAAAAAACTATCCCTTCCCCTTAAAATATTTTTATATTCAGAATCTCTGGTAAGTAAATTATGGGTAAGCCGTAAGGCACCGGGAAATGATTCATGATGATTTAACACACCATTCATTGTTGTTGTAAATGGTGAACCATTTGTGAACCATTGCTGATGAAAATTATTAATATTTCGAAGAATAGATTTTTGAAGACTATCTGTGGAGTCACGCAGCTCAACTCTTGAATCATCTCCACTCAGCTCAGCAAGATTCAACAGGTCAATACAAGCGTTAACCGCAACTTCATGTTTCATTTTATCGGACCCAATTCCATTTTTAAGGTAATTGATAATGTTTTTATCAGCAATTCGCTCCTCAGGATTAGGAGACATTCCAGAGATTAAGGAGTAACACTTATAGTACCGCAACAGAGGTTCATTAAAATCTCCTCTAAGCGCAACAGGAGATTCGAGCCTTAGTCCAGAGCTTACGGTCGTATCATCACCCTGCATTCGGTTCACACCTGAACCACTTTTCAGTTGCTCCAAGCTAAAAAATGACAAAGTCGCAACACTACTTCTACCACTAGATGATTTCGATGACTCTTCATCACAACTACTGAATAGTAAAATGGTGAAAAGAATGAGAAAAAAGTTCAATTTGCGCATAGTAAAATGATCGGTGTTTTTCGCAACAAAATGAATAGACAAACTTACTAAATAATTAAAATCATTTAATTATCACTGGTTAGGAAAATCATATAGGAAGAAATAATATTAATTACTTAGAAATAAATAATTTTATGAGACTTAAAATTAAACTAATGACAATGCAAGTAGTGATAGGAATATAAATCGTTGAATTACCTCGCTGAATTCTTAAATCACCAGGTAATCGCCCTATAGGGATATTACCCCCAGTAAAATGCCAAATTAATCCTGCAATAATTAAGCAAACTCCCGAAGTAATTAAAATTTTCGCCACGATACTCATGACCTATTTTACCGACCAGTCAATTTCAGGAATATCAAGATTCTTTAGATAATTATTGCATTCGCTAAATTGCCTAGAGCCAAGAAAACCGCGGTAAGCACTTAATGGAGAAGGATGGACTGAGGTTATCACCATGTGCTTACTGTCATCAATTAACGACTTTTTCTCAATTGATTTATTTCCCCATAAAAAGAAGACTATGTTTTCACGATGGGAACTTAAATAATGAATAATCCGGTCAGTAAAAACCTCCCATCCTTTTCCTTGATGACTACCAGGTTTTTTTTCTTCCACCGTCAGTGTCGAGTTCATTAACAAAACACCTTGCCTGGCCCATTTTCTCAAATCTCCGTGGGAGGGTATATCACACCCAAGGTCAGAATTGATTTCTTTATAAATATTTTTAAGACTCGGTGGTATGGGAATATCTTTTTTCACACTGAAGGCCAAACCATTTGCCTGCCCAGTACCGTGATAAGGATCTTGCCCGAGAATAACAACTTTGACTTTACTAAAAGGTGTGGAAAACAAGCAGTTAAAAATATCCAACATTTGCGGAAAGATCGTCTTGCCCGCCTTTTGTTCGCTGATGAGAAAATCGTTGAGTTTTCTGAAATAATCTTTTTGAAATTCAGGAGTGAGAACACTCTCCCAACAATCGGGTAAGTCAAAATCTGTAAGCTCGACAATCATGATGAATACTCAGTTATTTTTTATTCATTATAAAACACAAAAATAACAAGTGTAAATTCAGGAAATTAATTAAAAGGAGATCCCAGTGCTGATATAGAATGAGCTCGTCTCCAGATCAAATAAATTTAGGTTTGTGCTCGTTCCGTTTGGCATTAAAAGACTATCTGCGTTTTCATATCCAATCGTCAGATTAAGTTTTTTCCAACTTCCACTAAGGCCAGCTCCCAGATAAAATGAATCGTTGGCCACATTCGAGTGAGTAAAACTTTTTGTTACACGAGCTGAGGCAAAAACGGAGATCGATTCAACAATTGGTGCTCCCAGTGAAAGACCTAGAGCATGTTGATTTCGGATATTACTTCCACCAAAAATATCCGTCTCGTATTTATAGATGTGAAACATGTTGGTTAATGATACTGAACCACCAATATTACCAACCAACTTAAATGGCACCGCTAAAGTGTGCCCAATACTTGAATATAAGTTTTTCATTTCACGGCTTGCTTTAGAAGTCGCAATGTTGACTGAAACTCGAGAACTTCCGTTTGTCAGTCCAAAGATTGAATGAGTCTTTGAGGCCGACAACGATAAATCTCCAAAATTAAACTCACTGTACTCATCTCTTAAGTTTTTCGATACCCAACTACTGGCCCCAACATTGACTCCAGAAATTTCATTACTAATAGAAATAGAGGAGATCGACATACTTTGCGCCTCGCCCGTCTCGGCCGCTTTAAAATTACTGGACCACATCGTGGAAAGCGATACATTCGCCCCTATG
>JAURQB010000120.1 GCA_030836365.1 Bdellovibrionota bacterium
AGTTAATTTTAATTATCAAGCAATCGACTCAATTCTTTTCGCAAGCCGAAATATTCAAAGATGACATCGAACATGCCCTAAAAATGGATAATGCCCTCAGCGGTATATCTCATGGAATCATCTGCCACACAGTTAAAGATAACAATATGTCAGATGAGGCCATTAATGAAATAGAAGGTCTAAATCAAGAGTTAGTTATTTTCTCGAGCACCGAAAAAAATAAAATCAAACAATCTCATCTAGTTGTTGATGAGAATTACAAACTAACACCAACCCCTGTGTATCTATGGAATCTTCAAAATGAATAACATCGATAGCAAACTTAAGGTGAATAACATCGATAGCAAACTTAAGACGAATAACATCGATAGCAAACTACATCTGATATCCATCGCCTGGATTATTAGCCTTACTCTACTGATGGTATTTCTCTATTTTTATTTTATTGGTCATGAATATGAGGGAAAAACAATTTATGAAATGTTCATTTAGTGAGGTCAGATGAAATTTTCACATAGTGAGGGCAGATGAAATTTTTAATCTTTTTTTACCTGATAAAAACATCTTCTCTATTCGCGTCGGGACATCTTCCGTCAAATAATTCAGGAGTTGAATTTAAATCAACGACAATTATACAAACAAAAATCTCTAAATCTCTGATTCTCAGCACAGAACTTGAGTATATGAATCGCTTAGAAAAGAGAAAAACCCAATCATTTCTTTTTAACTTTAAGTTTAGACTAAACAGGCATTTTTACCTGTTGGCCAATATCGAAAGAAAATATGGCGAGCGCTTCGATGAGGATTGGCTGGTAAGCAATGGTAATTGGTTTTGGGGGCAAAATAATAATAGAGGTGTGAATTGGCTTTATTTAGGTGCAGGTTACAAATCTAAATGGAGTTTTCTACCTGGAAAAAACTGGAAGTTTGATATTGCTGGTTTATATAAACATAATTTTCATAACGAACAAAAGACCCTTTTACTTAGTCCGTCTCTTAGCTATCTCTATTTTAGTGATGGAAAAAGAAAAAACACATTTTTTCTGAAGAATGACATCTTCTACGGATTAAATTTTGCTAAAAACAACATATACCGCATGTATAACTATTTGGGTGTCCTATGGCATCCTGCTAAGAATATTGCGTTTGGTGGATTTGTTGGAAGATCATTTTACTCTTGGTTTAGCATTGACTCCTTCGAAAAAAAATTCAATCAGAGCTATGAAGTAACCAACAAATCAACAATATCAGGGTTAATCCTATCAACTAGATTCTAGGGTTAATCCTATCAACTAGATTCTAGGGTTAATCCTACTTTAGTGCGCAACTAGTATTTTATCTGTTTCTTTCGGGTCATTTTGAACGCCAAATCGATCAATGATCGTTTGACTAGCTTCATTAAGTCCAATAACAAGAACATCAATTCCCTGCTGCTTAAACTTAATAACGGCCTTATCAAAAGCCGCAACAGCAGAGATATCCCAAAAATGAGCACCACTTAGGTCAATCGTCACTTTAGAGAGTTTTTCTTTAAAATTAAAATATTTTAAAAACTCATCAGAGGAATTAAAAAATACCTGCCCATGAACTTTATAGGCACGATGAAGCTCACCTTCACCTAGTTCATCCTCAACATACATAAATTTACCAATTTTATTTGCAAAAAAGAGTGAAGCCAATAAAACACCGGCCAACACACCAAACGCTAAGTTATGAGTAAAAACAACAACTAAAACAGTAGTTAGCATTACTGCATTTGTCGAAACCGGATATTTTTTTAAGTTCGTTATTGAATCCCAATTAAATGTTCCAATCGAGACCATAATCATAATGGCAACAAGTGCGGCCATTGGAATAATTTTTAACCACTGAGAAAGAAAGACAACCATGACAAGTAAAAAAATTCCAGCAACCAGTGTTGATAACCTTCCTCGACCACCAGATTTAACGTTAATAACTGATTGGCCAATCATTGCACAACCGGCCATTCCGCCAAAAAAACCAACGACAATATTGGCAACTCCCTGCCCCTTACATTCGCGGTTACTATTGGATGTTGTATCTGTCATTTCATCGACAATCGTCGAAGTCATCAGAGATTCGAGAAGGCCAACAACTGCTAATGCTCCTGAGTACGGGAGAATAATAAGAAGCGTATCAAGGTTCATCGGAACTGAGGGAATATGGAATACGGGTAAAGTTGATGGCAGAATTCCCATATCGCCTACTGTTCGAATATCAATTCCTAGAAACTGTGTCGCCGCTGTAAGAGTAATTATACAAACAAGTGGAGAAGGAATTACTTTTCCTATTTTTGGAAGTAGTGGGAAAAGATAAATAATGCCAAGACCAATCGCCGTCAAAACATAGACGTTACTAGTCACATTTGTCAGCTCAGGCAATTGCGCCATAAAAATTAGAATCGCCAATGCATTCACAAAACCTGTGACGACAGATTGTGAAACAAATGACATTAATTTTTCTAAGCGAATAAAACCAGCAAGAATTTGAATAACCCCAGTTAAAATACTCGCCGCAAATAGATATTCAAGTCCAAACTGTTTAACAAGATTCACCATTAACAACGCCATTGCACCCGTTGCAGCTGATATCATACCGGGACGCCCACCGACAAAAGCAATCGTCACGGCCATGGCAAATGAAGCATAAAGGCCGACCTGAGGATCAACACCCGCGATAATAGAAAAAGCAATTGCTTCAGGGATTAGCGCTAGAGCGACAACAATTCCAGATAAAACATCACCACGCAAATTTCCAAACCATTCATTTTTTTTAAAAGATAACATGTAACTCCTCAAAATAAGGACCACATGCCCTCAAGATAGCAGATAAAAAGATTTGAATTGTTTTAGAGGAATAAGCCATTTTTGCCAAGGGAATTGGCATATTTACAGGATAAAAAAAGGGCCAAATTATTGGCCCTTTTTCGTTATTGATGTCGCTATTTTTTTAGTTCATCGGCGGAGCGAAGGAAGTCAGAACAATTCCATCCACGGCTTTTTTGTACTCATCCATATTAGGTGTTCTTCCTAAAATCGTTGAAAGAATAACAACAGGAGTTGAAGCAAGTAGAGACTCTCCTTTTTTCGCTGAAGAATCCTCAACAACACGCCCTTGGAAAAGACGAGTTGATGTGGCCATCACGGTATCCCCTTTTGCAGCTTTTTCTTGGTTCCCCATACAAAGGTTACAACCAGGACGCTCGAGGTACATCATGTTTTGGTACTCAGTTCTTGCCGAACCTTTTGGATTTGTATCATCAAATTCAAAGCCCGCGTACTTTTGAAGAATTTCCCAATCCCCCTCTGATTTTAACTCATCCACAATATTGTACGTTGGAGGAGCAACTACAAGTGGCGCCTTGAATTCAACTTTTCCTTCACTTGCTTCGATATTTCTTAGCATCTGAGAAAGAATTTTCATGTCACCCTTATGAACCATGCATGAGCCAATAAACCCAAGATCAACTTTCTTCTCACCCTTGTAAAAAGAAACTGGGCGAATCGTATCATGGGTATATCTCTTCGAAACGTCTTCATTGTGAACATCTGGGTCAGCAATCATAGGCTCAATAATTTGATCGAGGTCGACAACAAACTCAGCATGATATTTTGCATTTGCATCTGGCTTAAGAGCTGGCTTAGAGCCGCTTTTAATTTCATTGATGCGATTATTTGCCTTATCAACAAGTCCTTGTAGAACTTTTGCTGTGTTATCCATTCCCTTATCAATCATTATTTGGATACGACTTTTTGCAATTTCAAGTGACTCAATAAGCGTTTCATCATTTGAAATACAGATCGATGCTTTCGCTTTCATTTCTGCCGTCCAGTCCGTAAACGTAAACGCTTGATCAGAAAGAAGCGTTCCAATATGAACTTCAATAATTCGGCCTTGGAAAACGTTCTCCCCAAATTGTTTTAGCATTTGCGCTTGCGTGGCGTGAACAACGTCTCTAAAATCCATGTGATCTTTAAGCGTGCCTTTAAAAGTTACTTTTACCGATTGAGGAATTGGCATCGACGCTTCACCAGTGGCGAGCGCAAGAGCAACTGTTCCAGAGTCTGCACCAAAGGCAACGCCTTTTGACATTCTGGTGTGCGAATCACCGCCAATAATAATAGCCCAATCATCAATCGTGATATCGTTTAGTACTTTGTGAATAACATCAGTCATGGCGGGATATTTCTCCTCAGGATCACGTGCCGTGATCAAACCAAACTTATTCATAAAGTTCATCAGACGTGGAATATTTTCTTGTGCCTTTGAATCCCAAACAGAAGCTGTGTGACAGCCTGATTGGTAAGCGCCATCAACTATTGGTGCGATAACCGTTGCGGCCATTGATTCAAGCTCTTGAGAGGTCATCAAACCTGTTGTGTCTTGCGAACCGACAATATTTACTTTTACGCGGACATCACTTCCTGAGTGCAGAACTTTACCTGCTTCGACACCAACAGCGTTCGCATTAAAAATTTTCTCCACAGCAGTTAAGCCTTGGCCCGCGTGTGAAACTTCCTTTGACTGAGCAAAAACAGCAGGTGCTTGAACACCAAGTGTTTCGGCCGCAAATGTCTGAAGCTTTTTACCAAATACCACGGCGTAAGATCCGCCAGCTCTAATAGACTCTAGCTTTTGCGGAGTTAATGAAGCAGTAATATCAATTAGCTCTTGATCACCGTTATAAAGTTTTTTCGCTCTTGTATTGATGGTTAAAACTGTTCCCGTCGCAATAGAGTAAGCTTGCTCTAAAACTGGCTCCCCAGCTTCATCCACAACTGTGTTTCCACTTGCATCTACTTTTTTCTTCCAGTTTTTCAGGTCAATCCCGATCCCACCTGTTACGTCAACAGTGGTTAGAAAGATTGGAGAGATACCATTTGTCCCAGCAACGATTGGAGCAATATTAACAAATGGAATATAAGGGCTAGATGGTTTACCTGTCCAAAGAGCAACGTTGTTAACGCCAGACATTCTTGAAGAACCGACACCCATTGTTCCTTTTTCTGCAATAAGCATGACACGTGCATCAGGATGCTGTGCTTGTAGTGCGCGAATTTCTTTTTGAGCAGGCTCAGAGATCATGCATTGACCATGAAGCTCTCTGTCTGATCTTGAGTGAGCTTGATTACCAGGAGAGAGAAGGTCCGTTGAAATATCGCCTTCCCCTGCAATATAAGTGACGACTTTAATTTCTTCGTCAACTTCAGGAAGCTTCGTGAAAAACTCTGCATTTGCGTAGCTTTCAAGAAGTTCTTTGGCGACAGCATTTCCACTAGCATGAGCAGACTTGAGTCTTTCTGTATCTGCCTCATAAAGGAAAACTTGAGTTTTTAAAACTTCGCCGGCCGACTTTGCAATAGTAGCATCATCTAAATGTTTCTTCCAATTAAATGA